>JAGONG010000079.1 GCA_017993135.1 Allobrachymonas sp. | reverse complement strand
AGCAAATAAATCATGGCCAGAGCAATCATGCCCAATATCGCGACCCAGCCAGCCGTAGACCAGCGCAGGGCGCGAGAGTTTTGCCAAAGGCGTTTGAATGTGGCAATCATGGCAATTGGCGCACGCAATAGCTGGCGGGAGAGCAAGCTACGCTGCGGGTGCAAGGTGTTGTCAAGAAGCTATGTATGGGCATGGCGCTAGTTACCTGCAAAAGCCTTGCCCAAATCTTGTTGAGTCAGGCGAAAGCTGCGCTCTATATCGAGCTTCCACTCCGATTGCCCTACAGTGCCCAGTTGCAGCGGGCGCTGGAGTTGCGATAAATCCAGCCGAAAGCGGGCGCGTACAGTGTAGCTGCCGTCGCCCGACCAGTCTGGCGCGTCGAGCACTTGCCAGTTGGATATGCGCTGGATAGAGCTCAGTGCAGCGTCTAGCGAGTCGTAATTTTGGTTGAGTACCACACCAACCAGCCCACGGCTAAATGGCTCGCTGCTCACATTGACGCGCCAGCGCCGTGTTAGCGGCTGGTACATCAGGCGAATATGGCGCTTGCTGCTATGAATTACCTTGTCTGCCCAATACCAGCGGCTGCGCGATGTGCTGGTTTCAAACAGGAAGTAAACGGGCACTCCTTTGTCAAGCGTGCCATGAAGCGAATCAGACAAGGTAAAGCGCACGTTGCCACTCATGCGCACGGCATCATCTATGCCCTCAAAACGCACGTCGGTGATGGTGTTGGTGCTGGCTTGTGCGTAAGCGTTGCGTGCGGGCAGGCAGAAAAAGACGGCCAGCAAGCATGCAGCCACGCAAAGATAGCTGCGCCAGCCGTGCCGCAGGCGCTTGAAGGCTTGCAGGTAATCAGTCGGTTTTGGCAAGTAGGGCATAGAAAAAACCGTCATGCTCGAAGGTGTGCGTAATACTGGGTGATTGTGCCGTATTTGCCGAGCTTGCTGAATTATCGGCGTTAAGCGCATGATTTTCTGGCGTTATTTTATGGGTGAAGCGCAAAGCGGGTAACAAGTGCCCAGGGGCAGGCAGGCGCTTGGCGTTGCGGTGGCGCGCGCAAAATGCCTGTATCTGCGTTTCGCCTTCGGCCTTGAATACCGAGCAAGTGCAGTACAGCATAACGCCGCCCACAGCCAGCAGCGGCCATAGCGCCTCAAGCAAGCGGTGCTGCTGGGCGGCCAAGCCTGCAATGTCTTGCGGTCTGCGTAGCCAGACAATATCGGGGTGGCGGCGCACAATGCCTGAAGCGGTGCAGGGTGCATCAAGCAAAATGCCGTCAAATGGCTTGCCATCCCACCAGTCGTCTGGCGTGGCTGCATCTGCCGTGTGCAGACTGGCTTGTAGCCCCAAACGTTGCAGGGTTTCAACTACGCGCTGGCTACGCTGGGCATCTATATCCAGCGCGGTAACGGCGTGGTTGGCCAGTTCGAGCAGGTGCGCGGTTTTGCCGCCTGGGGCGGCGCAGGCATCAAGCAGGCGCAGCGGGGCTGGCTGGGCCGCGTGCTGGCTGGCGCGGGCGCTAAGGGCATCAAGCAGCAACGGGGCAGCAAGCTGTGCGCCTGCGTCTTGCACTGAGACCCAGCCTTGCGCAAAGCCAGGCAAGTGCTGCACAGCGCAAGGCTGGTGCAACACAATGCCTGCGCTGCCCGTTAATGCGCCAGACAGACCAGCGGCTTGCAAATGCGTGTGCAAGTAAGTGTGGGCTGACATATGCCGCGCATTAACGCGCAGCGTCATGGGTGCTTGCTGTTGGCCTGCCAGAGCGATTTCGGTTGCGTTGTTGGGGTGGTCATGTTGCAGTTGCTTGAGCCACCAGTTGGGCAGGTTGAGCAAGGCGGTTTGCCCCTGCGGGCTGGCTTGCTGGCAGCGTTGCAGCCAAAGCGCGCGCTCGCGCAAAAAGCGGCGCAGGCAGGCATTAACCAAGCTGGCTTGGTGCTGCATTTGCGGGTGGCGCTTGGCGGCTTCAACCGCTTGGCTAACGAGTGTAAAGTCGGTGTACTCTGGCAGGGCGCTGGTGGCGCTGGTGGCGCTGCTGGCATGTGCTGTGGGTGTGGTGGTAGATGGCGTGGCAGCGGCGGGTTGGGCTAGCTGCTTGCCATTGCCGCTGCCAGTGTTAGTGCATGCTTCTGGCTCTGCGGGCTTGTGCACTGGGCTTTGCCATGCCAGAGCCAGTGCCGAGCAAAGTAGCGCCTGCACTGGGGCGGGTGGTTTGCGTTGCACCAGTTGCCCAAGCAGCCATTGCGCCACGCCCAAATTACGCAACACGGCATAGCCCAATGCCTGCACGCCAGGGCGATGCGCCGCATCCATTTGTTCAAGCACGGCGGTGGCGCTGCTGCCCGCTTGTACTGCCTGCACCAAAGCCGCCACTTGTTGCAATTGCTGCCACAGAGCGCGGGGAGAGTCGTTGCGTATGCTGGTGCTGCCGTGAGCGTGGGTGCGCGGCTGGCGCGACTGGCTATTGCGGGCGCTGCTGGCTGTGCGTGGCTTTGGGGTTGAAGGTCGGCTCATCGGGTTTTTTAAAGTGGCAAAGTGGTGGTGGGTGGCGCTGCCAATGCAAGGGCTGTAAACAAGAGCTGCAAACAAGAGCAGAACCAAAGATAGCAGCATATGGCATGCGAAGTGCTAAAAAATAGGCGGCTTTGGCAAAAAACTTCTGTTTTTTTATTGTTTGTTAGACTGGTGCGCTTTTCTTTCAGAGCAAAAAAGTCATGTCCAAGCAAGCCCTTATTCAAGTTAGCATGTCGCCCAAAACCCGCCGTGTTGTTTATGCGGTGCTATATGAAATTGTTGCGATTTTGGGGATGGGGCCTGTTATGGCGCACCTGAGCGGCAAGCCTATGCTGTCGGCACTGGGTTTTTCGGCTGCCATTTCGGGCATTGCGCTGGCGTGGAATTATGTATTTAACACCTTGTTCGAGCGTTGGGAAAGCCGCCAGGCAGACAAAAACCGCACCTTCTTGCGCCGCGCCGTGCATGGCTTGGGTTTTGAAGGCGGGCTGGTTTTTATACTGGTTCCTGTTATGGCGTGGTGGATGAAGGTGTCGCTGTTTGATGCGTTTTTGCTTGAATTGGGGATATTTGTCTTCTTCTTCGTCTATACCATCGTTTTTACTTGGATTTTTGACAGGGTTTTTGGCCTGCCGCAAGCGCTTGCCTGAACTATGCCGTGAGTAGGCTAGGCTATATATATTGAAAAAGATAATGGGTTTTATCGCCGTTTTGTAGCCAATGCTATTGCAGACATTGGCCGCGCCACTTGCAAAATCTGGCAAGCACCCCATCTTTTATAAATCTTTTTAAAAAACAGAAACTTCAAGCAGATATGGAACAGTACCACGGAACCACAATCATCAGCGTGCGCCGCAACACACCACAAGGCTTGCAACTTGCCATAGGTGGCGACGGGCAGGTTACGCTGGGCAATATCGTTGTTAAAGGCACGGCACGTAAAGTGCGCAAACTCTACAAAGACCAGGTTTTGGCTGGTTTTGCGGGCGCTACGGCCGATGCCTTTACCCTGTTTGAGCGCTTTGAGGCCAAGCTCGAAAAGCACCAAGGACATCTTGTCCGCGCAGCCATTGAGCTGACCAAAGACTGGCGCACCGACCGCGTGCTGCGCAAGCTCGAAGCCATGCTGGCCGTAGCCAACAAAGATGCCTCCCTCATCATCACAGGCAATGGTGACGTGCTTGAGCCTGAAAACGGCATTGTTGCCATCGGCTCGGGCGGCGCTTATGCCCAATCTGCTGCCAAGGCGCTACTCGATAACACCGAGCTTTCAGCCGAAGAAATCGTGCGCAAATCGCTTGCCATAGCTGGCGAGCTGTGTATTTACACCAATATGCAGCACACGATAGAAACGCTGTAACGGCTGGCAAGCCCAAGCCACCCCATCTTTTTTCTGTAAGTCGCGCATTGGGCTCTTTGCGGCCTAAATGCCCGTTGTACCTTTAACCCTTAGCACGCCACACATAGCCATGTCTTCCATGACCCCGCAGGAAATCGTCTCCGAACTCGACCGCCACATTGTTGGCCAACAACAAGCCAAACGCGCTGTAGCCATTGCTTTGCGTAACCGCTGGCGCAGGCAGCAGGTGGATGAAAAATTACGCCCTGAAATTACGCCTAAAAATATCTTGATGATTGGCCCCACAGGCGTTGGCAAAACAGAAATTGCGCGTCGGCTGGCACGCTTGGCCGATGCGCCCTTTATCAAGGTTGAGGCTACCAAGTTTACCGAAGTGGGCTATGTGGGCAAAGATGTCGATGCCATCATTCGCGATTTGGCCGAAGTGGCTGTCAAGCAAACCCGCGAAGTAGCCATGCGCGAAGTGCGCACCAAGGCTGAAGCCGCTGCTGAAGAGCGCATACTTGATGCACTGCTGCCAGGCGCACGCACGGCCGAAGACGCGCCTGCCAGCGAAGGCAGTAGCGAGAGCAATACGCGCCAGATATTCCGCAAAAAACTGCGCGAAGGCCAGCTTGATGACAAAGACATTGAAATTGACTTGGCAGATGC
>JAGONG010000078.1 GCA_017993135.1 Allobrachymonas sp. | reverse complement strand
GCGGTGGGGTTTGCTTGTGTGTTGGCGGCAATGTTGCGCTGTGTAAGCAGGTCTGCGCCGTAGAGTTGCAGCACTGCTGCCCAGCCCTCTGCATCAAGCATATCGGGCGCGGTGGCATCTACGCCAATATTGCAAAATGCAGCCGCCAGCAATGCGTATGGGCCGCAGTATGACCATACAAGATTTGGCTTTTGCGCATATTTGCGCCCATGTTTGAGCCAATAGCTTTGCAGCCAGTCTTGTGCCGCTTGGCGCACTTGCTGCTGGTGCAGTGTGTGGGGTGCTTGGGGTTGCAGTGCTAGCCATTGGTAGTGCGCGCGGCAGTTTGCGCTGGTGTTGGTATGGGTGCTGGCGGGGCGGGGTGGGTTCAAGCAGATGTTGCCTTGCTGCACTACCACGGCGGCGGGCACACAGGCTGGCGGGGGCTTGGGGGTACTGCTTGTGTTGCCGCCTTGCAAGCTATTACAGGGTGCTTGGCGGCTATACAGGTGCTGGTGGCGCATGGCTGGCTGTGTGGCTGTGCTTACTGGTGGCTGGCTTGCGCGTTGTCAGGCTCAGCCCAAGGCGCGGCAGGCGAGCCGCACCAGGTGCTGTTGGGCGGTATATTTTCGCCTTTCATGACCAGTGTGAGTGGGCCGAGCATGGCGCCTTCGCCCAGCGTGGCATCGTACAGCACTGTGCAGCGGCTGCGGATGGTGGCTCCGCGTTCAATGCGCACTTGGCCAATTTTCATGATGCGGTCTTCAAACAGGTGGGTTTGCGGGCCGCTCAAGTCGTTTAGCTCGGCATGGTCGCCTATGCTGACGCAGTCAAACTCGGTCATGTCGGTGGTGTCCAGATACACGCCGTGCCCGATTTTTGCGCCAAACAAACGCATAGCCCAAGGCAACATGGGCGTGCCGCGCAGGTAGTTGAGAAAGCTCATGACTGCCATCGACTCGTACATATTGGTGACGGCTTCGCTGCACCAGACAAAAGGTGTCCACATCGGGTGCGCCGATGGCTTATAGCGCCCCAGCAGCAGCCATTTGAGCAGCAGCACCAGCAGCATAGAGCCCGCGCCATACAGTGCGCCGCACAGCGCCAAGTGCCTGCTCATGCCCCACCAGTTGTCATCTTCCACATACGGCATGGCGCTGTAAACAATGGCGTAGCCCACACCCACGCTGTAGGCCAGCGGCAGCACAATGCGCATGCCTTCTACTAGCGCGCGGCTGATTTTGCGTAGCCAGCCTGGGTTGAAAGTGGTGCTTTCATCAAACCCTGCCACCACTTCACGCGCGGGCAGGTGTATGGGCGGTGAGCCAAACCATGTGTCACCCGACTTGATGCGGCTGCTTTCAGGCGCACGCGATTGCACGCCGATAAGCACATTGGGCGGCAGCACCGTGCCATCGGGCACATACGCGCCATTGCCAACAAAGCTGCGGTGGCCAATGGTGGTGGGGCGCAGCGTCATCCAGCCGCCTTCTACGTCGTCATCGCCCAGCATCACGGCGTCGGCAATAAAGGTTTCATCGCCCAGCGTAAGCATGTCTGGCACTACGCCCATGGCGGTAGATATTTCGGCGCGTTTACCTACTTTTGCCCCCATGAGCCGATACCAATAGGGCGCAAATACCGTGGCATAAACCGAGTGCAGCGTGTGTAAGCTGGTGTCTTGAATCTGGTTGATGACCCATTTGCGGTAGTACATGATGCCATGCACGTTGTAGCGACCAGGATTGATGCGGGGTATGGCTATCCAGCGCACTGTAGCTGAGAGCAGCGCCGTAAACACAATCAGCACTGCCGAGCTGGGTATGCCGTATAGCCCGTACTGCAAGGCCATCATCAAAAAGCCTTCAAAGTCGCTGCCGCTGGGCAGCAGCCAGTAATCGAGCACGATAAAGGTGGGAAACAGCGGCATGTAAAACAACAAAGCCACCAGCAAGCTGGTGCAGCCATAAAAGCCTACCTCAAACACGGCGCGTTTGCGTGTGTAGGGCGGGCGCGGTGGCAAGTGGCTGCGGTCGTTTGCGCCCAGGCTGGCGGCAGGGCTGCCCGAGTAGACTTGGCCATCTGGCACGCTTTGCCCGTCAGCCAGTGCAGACAAGCCCTCGAGCCGCGCATGGTGCCCCATGCGGGTGTTGCCCTCAAGCACCGAATACGAGCCAATAGTGCTTTCTTCGCCAATGGCAATAGCACCCAGCACCAGCTCGCCGCGCTCTACGCGGGCGTTCTCGAAATACACGCCCGCACCAATGCTTACGCCATCTCCTATGCTGACCAACGAAGGCACACGCACCAGCAGCGTGCCAGGCTCCACATCGCGCCCCACTTTTACGCCAATAGCGCGCAGGTACAGGTTCAACAAAATCGTGCCATTGAGCATATACAGCGGCGCGGCATTGCTCAACCTGTCTGAGAGCCACCAGCGGAAATACAGCCAGCCCCACAGCGGGTAGCGCCCGGGCTTGACGCGCCCGAGCAGCACGCGCCGCCCCAGCACCGATAGCAGCAGGCTAAATGCCAGCATCGCCACAAACACCAGCAGCGACATGCCAATGGCGCGCCAGATGCTATCTTCTTGCGCACCTGTATAAAAGTGGTAGGTAAAAAACGGCGCCAGCCACTGCATGATGGCCAGCGTCACCAGCACTGGCAACGCCAAAGCCTGCGCCAACCCGCAGCGCAAGCGCCGCCAAACCGTATTGTTGGCTGAAGGGGTAAAGCTGTGCGTGGCGGCTTGCTTGCCTTGCATCAGAGCCAGCATGGAGTCGGCAATTTTGCCCAGACGGCGGCCTTTGTAGATGTCTTGCACCGTAAGCGCAGCGCAACGCGGCTCGGTGCGTAGCAACGATACCAGCCGCGCAGCAAACAGCGAATGCCCGCCCAGGTCGCTGAAAAAGTCTGCATCGCGCCTGATAGCCTCCCCGGGAAACATGGTTTTGACTGTGCCAAACAGCAGGGCTTCGGCCTCGTTGTGCGGCTCATCAGATGCAAGGTTATCAACTGCGGGCGCCAGCTCCAGTGCTTTGAGTGCCTTGCGGTCTACCTTGCCCGAAAGCAAGCGCGGCAGCGATGGCACAAATTCATAGCGTACAGGCACCATGTAGGCAGGCAAGCGCACTTTAAGCGCATCGCGCAAATGGCTGGCAGCGGGCGGCGGCTCGGGGTTGCCGTCTGCATCAACCGTGTGCTCGGGCACTACCCATGCCACCAGTTGGTCAATATCGTTGATTTCGCGCACCAACACGGCGGCTGTGCCAATACCTGCTTGCTCGCACAGCGCCGCTTCAATCTCGCCCAGCTCTACGCGAAAGCCGCGTATTTTTATCTGGTCATCTGCCCGCCCCAGACACTGCACCGCGCCGTCTTCCTGTATCCGCGCCAAGTCACCCGTGCGATACAGGCGGCTTTCGTTGGCATGGCTGGCCCAAGGGTTGGGCAGAAATTTTTCAGCCGTGAGCTCTGGTCGCCCCAAATACCCTTGCGCCACGCCCGGGCCAATGATGCACAACTCGCCCGTATCGCCTTGTGGCACGGGCTTTTGCTGCTCATCAAGCACCAGCATGCCGTAGTTGGGCAGCGGCCAGCCTATGGTTACGGGCTTATCTCGGCTCAAACGCGCCAGACTGGCCGATACGGTCGCCTCGGTGGGGCCATAGGTGTTAAAAATTTGCAGGCCGTCGCGGTCAAACCGTGCCACCAGCGCATCGGGGCACATCTCGCCGCCCAGATTGATGATGCGCAGGCAAGGCACATCGGTGCTAAACAGCGCCAGCAGCGTAGGCACAGCGTGCAGCACGGTAATGCCCTGCTCTTGCAAGGCGCGGGGCAAGGCATCGGGGTCGCTCACTATCTGTTTGGGCGCAACCCACAGCGTAGCGCCCACCAGATATGAAATCCAGATTTCCTCAAACGACATATCAAACGCAACCGAAAAGCCTTGGTACACGCGGTCGTCCTCGCGCACACCCAGCACGGCGTTTTCGCTGCGTAAAAAGTGCGTAATGCTGCCATGCCCAATCACAATGCCTTTGGGCTTGCCCGTAGAACCACTGGTGTAAATCACATAGGCGGGGTGCTCGGGCTGCAAACCCACGCGGCGCAACAAAGGCGCAGCAGCAGGCATCTGCAAATCGCTGTGCGGCCACACCGTATAAGGCTCACCCGCCAGTTGCGCTGCCCAGTCTGCATGGCACACCAGCCCGCTGGCGGCTGCATCTCGCAGGCATACGCCAATGCGCTCGGTAGGCACATCGGCATCAAAAGGCAACCAAGCCGCACCCGCTTTGGTGATGGCAAGTTGCATCACCAGCAAATCCAGCCCGCGCGGCAGCCACAGCCCCACCATCTGCCCAGGGCGCACACCACGCGCAATCAGGTGGTGCGCGGCAAGATTGGCGGCTGCATCCAGCTCGGCATAGCTTAAAGTGTGCCCTGTTGCACCACAAATCAGCGCCGTTTTATGGGGCGTGCGCGCAGCGGTGGCCTCAAACAGCTCGGACAGTGTTTCTCCCAGCAGCAAATCGGGGCGATTGCTGCCCCGCACAATCAAAGGTATATCACCCGCTGGTGCGGGAAAAGCGCCATCCGCAGTGTTCACAACAACTGGCGGCTGACCCGTTGCCTCTTGTGTTGGTGTGGCTGGCAAGGGCAAGATAGGCTCCAGAATGCGGTTTATGCAAAAAGAAAACGC
>JAGONG010000077.1 GCA_017993135.1 Allobrachymonas sp. | reverse complement strand
GGCTGCCTTGCTCGCCTTGGCTGGTGGTGATTTCGCCCACTTTTACGCCCAGCTCGATTTTCAAGCCTTGCTTGTTAAAAGCGCGTTTGGCATCGCGTGCGATTTGCTCATCAACAGCGCCCAAAAATGTGGGCATGCCTTCAAGAATGGTGACTTCTGCGCCCAAGCGCCGCCAGACCGAGCCCATTTCCAGCCCGATTACGCCCGAGCCGATTACGCCGAGTTTTGCGGGCACGGCAGCCATGCGCAGTGCGCCGTCGTTCGACAGGATATTTTCTTCATCAAACGGCACGCCAGGCAGGGCGCGGGCGACCGAGCCAGTGGCGATGATGATGTGCTTGCCGTGCAGGGTGTCTTCGGTTTTGCCCGAAACGCTGATGTCGTAGCCACCGTCTTTGGCTGCAGCAAACGCGCCTGTGCCGTGGAAGAAGGTGATTTTGTTCTTTTTAAACAGGTAGGCAATGCCGTCGTTGTTCTGTTTAACAACGGTGTTTTTACGCGCCACCATTTTGCCCACGTCCATTTGCACGTTATCGGCGCTGATGCCATGCACTGCAAAATGCTTGTTGGCATGTTCAAAATATTCAGAGCTTTGCAGCAACGCCTTTGACGGGATACAGCCCACGTTGGTGCAGGTGCCGCCCAGCGCGGGTTCGCCCGCGTCGTTTTGGCCGGCATCAATGCAGGCCACATTCATGCCCAGTTGCGCCGCGCGTATGGCTGCCACATAGCCGCCCGGGCCGCCACCAATAACGATAACGTCAAATTGTTTGCTCATGTTTGGTTTTCTTTCGGTAATGGGTTTGTTTTTTGCTGACTGGCATCGACCAGCTAACGTTTTCAGCCAGCCCCGTCTCATTAAATTGGGCAGAATACCATTGTTTGGATTCCATACTGGAAATCAGGCTATCCTGCAAATGCTAAAGATGCCAAAAACGCCAACAATGGCGAATATGGCAAATGCCGCACTTTGCACGCGGCGTGCATCGTCACATCTACAGCACCACCTTGACCATAGGATGTCCCGACAGGGCGCGATACAGCGCATCAAGCTGATCGCGGCTGGTGGCCGTGATGGTGATGGTAACGCCCAAATAGTTGCCGCCCGAGCTGGTGCGCAGTTCAATGCTGGCTGGATCAAACGCGGGGTCAAACTGGTGGGCAATATGGGCGATTGTCTGCACCAGCCCGTCGGCTTTTGCTCCCATAACTTTGATCGGAAAGCTGCACGGGTACTGGATGGGCGACTGGTTGGCTTCGGCGGTATCTGGTGGCGGTAAAGGCATAGGTATTTTGTAAACGTAAAGCGGCTGTGCGCTGGCAATTATGCCCGGCTTGCTGGCGCAATCTGGCTAACGCGCCAAATGCAGCAATGCACCAAATGCGCCATTGCAAAGTCACACAATTTTCAGACCTTTGAGTTCTTCCTTGGCTGGCGGGTAACGCAATTTCATGGCTTTGAGTGTGTCGCACACCACAGCACCAATAAACAGGTTGCGCTGGACTTTGTTGTTTGATGGCACGATGGTCCACGGTGCCCAAGGCGTGCTGGTTGCACCCAGCAAGGCGGCGTAGGCTGCCTGGTATTGCTTCCACTGTTTGCGGGCAGCCAGGTCGGATTCGGCAAATTTCCAGTGTTTTTTCTTGTCATCAATACGCTCTTGTAAGCGCAGGCGCTGCTCTTCCTTGCTGATATGCAGCATGAATTTAAGAATAACCGTGCCGGTTTCAGTCAGCATGCGTTCAAAGTCGTTGATGTGGGCGTAGCGCTGGCGGGTTTGTTCTGGCGTGATAGTGCGATTAACCACCGGCACCAGTACATCTTCATAATGGCTGCGGTTAAATACCACAATCTCGCCCGCCGCCGGCATGGCTGAATGAATGCGCCAGAGGTAGTCGTGCGCCTGCTCCCGATCATTCGGCGCTTTCCAGCCCGTTGTGCGCACACCCAACGGGCTGGTGCTGCTAAATACGCCCCGCAATACGCCATCCTTGCCTGCGGCATCTGTGCCTTGCAGTATCACCAGCAGCCTGTAGCGCTTGTCGGCCAGCAGTTTGTCTTGCAACAGGTCGATTTCTTCGGCCAGCACCTTAACCAGTGCCTTGTCGCCGCTTTTTTCACCCATGGAAAAAAGTTCAGCAGCAGGATCGTATTTAGCAAGATCAACCGGTGGCGCGTAAGCATACGCCCCCAAACCCTGGCTGGCTGATCCGGCCTTGACCGGAGCCGGTTGCCAGGCGCTTAACATGGCTGCTTTGGATGTGTTGAGTGACCGGGACTGGGAACGGCTTGGCATAGAAAAACCTCTTTTAAAAAATCAGACTTTGGTAATCTGGCGCTGCACACATGCCAGATAGGTTGCGCCGTCAAGCGGCTGGCCGGTGCGTTGTGCTGTGTCAATCATGCTGGCCAGGCAGCCCATAGCGGCATGGTGGGCGGCGTGCAGTGACAGCAACTGCGCGGCCAGCATATCCATGCTTTGGCGAATGCCGCTGGGCCGATCCATGCTGTACTGCTCGCTCAATGACAGGTGCATGGACAGGTGCAAAAAAGGGTTGCTGCCGTCACCATGGTCGGGGTGCGGCACGCTGCCTGCGGCGGCTTGCGGTTGCGAGAGCACCGCGTTGTATTCGGGGTGCTCTTGCATCCAGCCTGCCAGCAGTTTTTCCATAGCATCAAGCGGCTGCTGTCTGCACCACTTGGTATAGACCTGGCAAAAATAGCGGCGAATGTCGTGCTGTTCAGGGGAAATAAGCATGATTGGGCAATCATAGCCCTTTCTGTCTGCCTTTTGGCGCTACTGCCTGCAATGTGAAGGCGACATTTAAAGACAACCGGTACTTTTACCGCTTTTAACCCCCCGTTTGCATTCTGTGTATTTGCAGCTTGCGTATTGGCAGCTTGTGTATCTGCTTGTGCAACAGAAACAGGCGCGTGTTACACCGGTTTGGACGCGCCCAACAAGGCGCGGCGCATTTGTATGGCTTCAGCCACATGCGTGCGCTGCACCGGCGTGCTGTCTGCCAAATCAGCCACAGTACGCGCCACGCGCAAAATGCGGTGCATGGAACGCGCACTCCAGCCCAGCTTGGCAGCGGCGGTTTGCAAAAACTGCGCGGCATCGGCTTGCAGGTGCAAAGCATCTTCCAGCGCTTGGCCTTGCAGCGCAGCGTTGTTGTGCCCTTGGCGCTGCTGGGCGCGTTGCCATGCCGCCAGCACGCGGCTGCGTATGGCTTGCGTGCCTTCGCCCGCGGGCGCGTTGATGATTTCATGCGGCGGCTGGGCGGCTACTTCAATGTGCAAATCAATGCGGTCGAGCAGCGGGCCGCTGAGTTTGCCCTGATAGCGGCTGACTTGGTCGGGCGTGCAGCGGCAAGCACGCAAGGCACTGCCCAAATACCCGCAAGGGCAGGGGTTCATGGCTGCGATAAGCTGAAACCGCGCTGGAAACACCGCCTGCCGCGCTGCGCGTGAGATGTGGATATGGCCAGTTTCCAGCGGCTCGCGCAAAGCCTCCAGCGCGGCGCGGGGAAACTCGGGCAGCTCATCCAGAAACAAAACGCCGTTATGCGCCAGACTGATTTCGCCAGGACGCGGCGGCGAGCCACCGCCCACGAGCGCCACCGCACTGGCCGAATGGTGCGGCGCGGCATAGGGGCGGCGCCCCCAGTGCTCCAACAAAAACTTGCCCGCCAAGCTAGCCAGCGCGGCGCTTTGTAGCGCTTCAGCAGGCTGCATGGGCGGCAACAAGCCCGCAAACCGCTGCGCCAGCATCGACTTGCCCGAGCCGGGCGCACCCACCATCAGCAAGCTATGCCCGCCCGCGGCGGCAACTTCCAGCACCCGCTTGGCAGCAGCTTGCCCTTTTACATCGCTCAAGTCGGGGTACACAGGCGCGGGCATGTGCGCTTGTGCTTGCAAGGCGCACCAGCCCGCGTCATCGGCATTGCTGGCGGCCGCATTGGCAGCAACATTGGCAGCAACATTACCAGCCGCATTGGCAGCCACACTGCCAGCGGGCAAAAACTGCCGCACCACATCCAGCAAATGGCTGGCACGGTAAACCTGCGCATCGGGCACCAAAGCGGCTTCTTCGGCGCTCGTTGGCGGCAGCACCAGCGGCAGCCCTTCGCCTTGCTGCAACAAAGCCGCCGCCATAGCCAGCGCCCCGCGCACAGGCCGCAACGCGCCCGAGAGCGACAACTCGCCCGCAAACACATAGCCGCGCAAAGCATCGGCCCGTATCTGCCCGCTGGCAGCCAAAATACCCAGCGCAATCGGCAAATCAAACCGCCCCGAATCTTTGGGCAAATCGGCAGGCGCAAGGTTTACCGTAATGCGCTTGTTATGCGGAAACTCCAGCCCGCTGTTTTGAATGGCGCTACGCACCCGTTCACGCGCCTCTTTCACCTCGGTATCGGCCAGCCCCACCAGCGTAAAACTGGGCAAACCATTGGCCAAATGCACCTCCACCGCAATGGCAGGCGCATCAAGCCCAATCAAGGCACGGCTGGAGACAAGGGCTAGGCTCATGGCTACTACTTTCTCTGTTTAGTGCGCCGCCGCGCCCAGCGCCGCATCGGGTTTGACTTGGTGCAGCAGTGCCAACATGCTGCTCTGGATGCGTTGCAAAGCCTCGTTGGTGTGGCCTTCAAAGCGCAGTACCAGTACGGGGGTGGTGTTGCTGGCGCGGATGAGGCCAAAGCCGTCGGGCC
>JAGONG010000076.1 GCA_017993135.1 Allobrachymonas sp. | reverse complement strand
AATGCCGCTTTTATACGGAACACAAATCAAGCCGCACATGCCAAGTGGGCAAAAGCCAAGCGGGCAAAAGCCAAAGGGCAAAGGGCAATGCAAGCAAGCCAAGCACAGAAAAACAAACCAAAGCCAAACGCTTTGATTTTTAACTATGCATTAACAATAAACCGCATTAATAACCCTGAAAATTCGAAGAAAATCGTTTATGTGATAAGAGAGAAACGGAAATAGGTGAAGCATCAATATGTAAAAAGCAGCCCCATAGGTGTTTACCCTAAACAAAAGCGTATTTTATTTGTACTAAGATACCGCTTCGCCAAATTTTCCCACCCGCCCCCTTTAAAACGGAAAAAACTGTGAATAACAAAAAAACACCTATAAGCCAAGAAGCGATAAAGAAACTTGAAAAATACCGCTGGCTCATATACGGAATACTGGTTTTATGCTATTTTTTCGTGGTATTTCACCGCATGTCAACAGGTGTAATGCGCGAAGAGCTGGGCGCTAGCTTTGGCATAGGCCCGGCAGAGTTTGCCATATTGGGCTCGTGCTATTTTTATACTTATACGCTCATGCAAATACCAGCAGGCATATTGGCCGATACGCTGGGCGCAAAGAAAACAATTGCAGGCGGTATGCTGGTAGCGGCGCTAGGCTCTGCCATTTTTGCTTTTGCGCCAAGTATTGGGCTGGCATATATTGGCAGAGCTATTGTGGGCGCAGGTGTTGCGGTGGTGTTTATACCAATTTTGGTTATACAGTCGCAATGGTTTTATACCAAAGATTTTGCCATGCTCACTGGCGCAACCACTGCCACGGGCAATTTGGGCGGGCTGGCTGCGCAAACGCCGCTGCTGTTTTTACTGGGCATGATGGGCTGGCGCAATTCTTTCTTGGTGGTAAGCGGCATATCTGTTGCTTTGTTTTTTCTGGTGCTGGTTTTTGTAAAGAGCAGCCCAAAAGAAATGGGCTTGCCAACCATTGCCCAAATTGAGGGGCGCACGGTTGCAGCCAAAGGCGCAAAGAAAAACATTTTCAAAGCGCTCAAAGGCATATTTTTAAATCCATTAACCTGGCTGCCTGTGATTATCACCAGCGGCACAATGGGCGCTTATATTACTTTTTCAAGCACATGGGGCGTTTCGCTCATTATGAGCAAGTTTGGTCTTGATAAAATGGCTGCCGCCAATGGCAACTTGGTGCAATTGCTGGCTGTGGCTATGGGCGGCGCGGTTATTGGTGGCTTGTCTGATAAATTGAGAAACAGAAAAATGGTTACTATTGTGCTTACTGCCATGTATGCCATTAGCTGGTTTGTAATGATTTATGTAGATGTGCCCGCCGCTTTGTATTATCCTTTGCTGATTGTTATGGGCTGGGGCTCTTGTGCATTTATTACTGCTATTACACTGGTGAAAGAGTATAACAACCCAGAAAATGCGGGCATGTCTACGGCTTTTGCCAATACGCTTTCTTTCTCGGCAGGCGCTATTTTCCCTGTGATTATTGGCAAAGGCATGAAGGCAGTGGTTGATTCGGGCAAAGTGGCAGATTTTACAGATTATGCGGCGGTATTTTCTTGGCTGCCTTGGGCTGTGTTTGCTACTTTTGTTGCAGCTTTGTTTTTGAAAGAAACTGGCGCGGTAAGTATTTACAAGGAAAGAAAATAATATAAGCACAGGATTTTGTAAACAACCATTTATTGGCAAGCTAATGGTTTGCTGTTTATGGTTGTTTGCATGGATTTGAATTTGTGTGCCAAATAAAAGCGGGCTGCCTGTATAAAGGCTAGCCCGCTTTTTTGTTGCCCAAGGAGGCGCTTGTTTGTTTTTTTTGCGCAAGAGCAAAGTCAGAAAGCAAAGCAAGTCAGAAAGTTGCTGTTTCCGCACAGGCGGTAAACCATGCTCGCACCCACCGCTATCACCCCAAAGCCACCGCCGCCCCTTCCGTCATTCCCGCGCAGGCGGGAATCTATGTACCCACCCACCGCCGCTGTGGATTCCCGCCTGCGCGGTAATGACGAAGAAAAGAAGCTGGGATTACGACGAAAAGAAGCGGGGATGGCGACTTGGGGGCGCGGAAGTGGCGCGTTGTGGCGCTTTTTTATCTGAAGCTGGCATAAACCAGCGTTTCCTTAGCTTTTGCCTTGGCTTAGTTTTTTAAGCTGGTAGAGCGCATCAAGTGCTTGGCGCGGGCTTAGTTCGTCTGGGTCGAGGTGCTCAAGCGCGGTTTGTAGCGCGGCTTGTATGGGGTGTGGCTCGGTGCTGGCTTCGGGCAGGGGCGGGGCGCTGAACAGGTCGATTTGGAGCTGGTTGCTTTGTTGCTGGCCTTCGAGGGTTTGCAAGGTGTGGCGGGCGTGGTGCAGCACGGCAGCGGGCATGCCTGCCAGTTTGGCAACCTGTATGCCGTAGCTGCGGCTGGCGGGGCCGGGCTCAATGGCGTGCAGGAAGATTATTGTTTGCCCCGATTCGGCGGCGCTGACGTGGACATTTACGGCGGCGTGGTGGCTGGTGGGGAATTGGGTTAGCTCAAAGTAGTGGGTGGCAAACAGGGTGAGTGCCTGTGTTTTGTCGTGCAGGTGGGTGGCTATGCCGCTGGCTAGAGCCAAACCATCCAAGGTGCTGGTGCCGCGCCCGATTTCGTCCATGAGTACCAAGCTGTGGGCAGTGGCGCTGTGCAGGATTTGGGCGGCTTCGCTCATCTCAAGCATGAAGGTGGATTGGGCATTTGCCAAATCATCTGCCGCGCCGATGCGGGTGTGGATGGCGTCAATGGGGCCTATGCGGCAGGCGCTGGCTGGCACATAGCTGCCCATGCTGGCGAGCAGGGTAATGATGGCAACTTGGCGCATGTAGGTGCTTTTGCCGCCCATATTGGGGCCGGTGATGATTTGCATGCGCTGCCGTGGGGCGGCAAGGTGGGTGTCGTTGGCGATAAAGGCGCTGCCTGTGGTTTCCATGAGCCGCGCTTGCACTACGGGGTGGCGGCCTGCGGTGATTTCGATGCAGGGTTCTTTGGCAAAGCTGGGCGCGCACCAGTCAAGCGTGAGGCTGCGCTCGGCCAAGGCGCATACCGCATCAAGGCTGGCAAGTGCGCCTGCAAGGGTTTGCAGCGCAGGCACATCGGCTTGCATGGCTTGCAGGAGCTGCTCGTAGAGGTGTTTTTCGCGTGCCAAGGCGCGTTCGTTGGCTGAGAGGGCTTTGTCTTCAAAGGCTTTGAGTTCGGGGGTGATGAAGCGTTCGGCGTTTTTGAGCGTTTGGCGGCGCTGGTAGTCGTCAGGCACTTTGGCAAGCTGGCCTGCCGATATTTCGATGTAGTAGCCGTGTACTTTGTTGTATTGCACTTTGAGGTTGGCTATGCCTGTGCGCTCGCGCTCGCGGGCTTCGAGGGCTAGGAGAAAGTCGGCACTGTGGGTTTGGATGTTGCGCAGTTCATCAAGCTGGGCATCAAAGCCGCTGGCAATTACGCCACCATCGCGAACGTGGGCGGCAGGGGTAGGGTGCAGGGTGGTTTGCAGGCGCTGCATGGCGCTGGGCGCGGGTTGCAGGTGCTGTGCAAGCTGCTGCAATAGGGGGGCGGCTGCGGGTGTGTTTTCTTGTGCTTGTGTTTTTTGTTCTGCTGCTTCGTGCGCTGGTGTTTCGTGCTTTGATGTTTGCAGTAAGTTGGCGAGCAGGGTTTGCAGGGCTTGGGCTTGCTCAAGCGTGCGCAGCAGGCCAGAGAGCTCGCGTGGGCGGCTGCTGTGCAGTGCCAGGCGGGCGCTGATGCGTTCTACGTCGCTGATGCCGTGCAGGGCTTGGCGCAGGTCTTTCAAGCCGTGCTCGCGCAGTAGCGCAATGGCTTGCAGGCGCTGCTGGGCGGCATTGCGGCAGCGGGTGGGGTGCAGTAGCCAGTCTTTAAGGGCGCGGCTGCCCATGCCGCTTTGGCAGGTGTCAATCAGGCTAAACAGGGTAGGGCTGCTTTGCCCGCGCAGGGTTTGCGTAAGCTCCAGGTTGCGCTGGGTGCTTAAGGGCAGGTGGATGAGGGTGTCATCACGCTGCACTTGCAGGCTGTGCAGGTGCGTCATGGCGCGGCCTTGCGTGTGCTCGGCGTAGGCGAGTAAGGCGGCGGCTGCGGCGTGGGATTGGGGCAGGTCGTTGGCTTGCCATGCTTGCAGGTTGGGGCTTTGCAGTTGCTCGGTGAGTTTGCGCTGGCCCAAGGCGCTATCGAAGGTAAAGGCAGGGCGCTCGGTGATGATGAAGCGCTGCAATGCGCCATGCTGCTGCCACTGCGCTAGTTGGGTGCGTTGTGCGGGGGTGCAGTCGGCACTGTAGAGCACTTCTGCGGGCTGGATGCGGCTAATCCAGTCGGCAAGCGTATCAATGCTGCATTGGGCAAGCAACATGCGGCCTTGGGTGAGCCCCATCCACGCCAGCCCTACTTGCGCCGTGCCGCGCTTGCCTGTTGTGCCTGCTTTACCCGTTGCGGGCAGGTGCAGTGCCAGCAGTACGGGGTCGGATTTGTCGCCCAGCAGCTCGGCATCGGTTAAGGTGCCAGGGGTAACTACGCGCACCACTTTGCGCTCAACAGGACCTTTGCCCACGCCAATTTCGCCAACTTGCTCGGCAATGGCTACCGATTCGCCCATCTGGATGAGTTTAGCCAGATAGTTTTCTACCGCATGTACAGGCACGCCTGCCATAAGCACAGGCTGGCCTGCCGATTGGCCGCGCTGCGTGAGCGTAATGCCCAGCAAACGCGCGGCGCGGGTGGCATCGTCGTAAAACAGTTCGTAAAAATCGCCCATGCGGTAAAAAAGCAGCGTTTGCGCAAAATCTGCCTTGATTTGCAGGTATTGCTGCATCATGGGGGTGTGGGCGGCAAGCG
>JAGONG010000075.1 GCA_017993135.1 Allobrachymonas sp. | reverse complement strand
GCGCTTGCCTTGGTTGCTGCAATTTATTGTTACCCGAAATAGGCTTTTTATGTGGAAAAAAATCAAATCCCACCCTTGGTGGCTGGCGCTTGGCTCTGTTTTCATTGCATTGGCGTTGTTTGCAGGCTGGCAACTGTGGGGCAAAGCGCCTGCTACGCCCGCGGTAATCACGGCTGAGGTGGTGCGCGGCAATATCGAAGACAGCGTGCTGGCCGCAGGCACCATTCAGGCAGCCAAGCTGATTAATGTGGGCGCACAGGTATCGGGGCAGGTGAAAAAGCTGCACGTAAAACTGGGCGATGTGGTTGAGCCGGGCCAGCCCATTGCCGAGATTGATGCTGCCACACAGCAAAACAACCTCAAAGACGCACAAGCCGCACTCGGCTCGGCGCAAGCGCAAAAGTCAGCCAAACAGTCAGCACTGGCACTGGCGCAAAACAATTTCGAGCGCCAAAAGTATATGTTTGAACATGAGGCCAGCAGTAAGGCCGATTACCAAAGCGCACAACATGCACTCGCAGCAGCCAAAGCCGAGTTGGCAGCAGCAGAAGCGGCCATTGCCCAGCACACAGTGCGCGTGCAAACCGCACAAACCAATCTGGGCTACACCCGCATTACCGCGCCCATGGCTGGCACGGTAGTGGCCATAGTTACCGATGAGGGGCAAACGGTAAACGCCAACCAAACCGCACCCACCATCATCAAACTTGCCCAGCTTGATGCGATGACGATTCAGGCGCAAATCTCTGAAGCAGACGTGCCGCGCGTTGCGCCTGGTTTGCCTGCTTATTTCACCATTTTGGGCGAGCCCGAGCGCCGCCATCAGGCCAGCCTGCGTTCTATCGAACCAGGCCCCATTGACATCAATTCCTACGATGGCCGCGCCACCAGCAACAACAGCAACACTGCTGTGTATTACAACGGCGTGCTCGATGTGCCCAATGCAGATGGCAAGCTGCGCATTCAAATGACAGCGCAAGTCAATATCGTGCTGCGTCAGGCCAACAATGTGCTGCTGATTCCAGCAGGCGCTTTGGGCAAGCGCGTAAAAGGCGAAAACGCCCCCGATAGCAAAAACCAGGCTGACAAACCCAGCGCCAATACTGCCTCTGGCGCACAAGCAGCCAGCCCAGCAAGCTCCTCAAGCTCCTCAAGCTCCGCCAACTCCACCAATTCCCCAAGTGCTGCTCCCGCAGGCAAAGGCAGCAAGTCTGGCAAGGGCAACAGAGAAGGCGGCGCAGGAGCCGCGCAAGATGGCAAGCCCGCTTTCTACACTGTGCGCGTTGCCACAGGCGAGAAAGGCGAGCAAAAAATCGAAGAGCGCAAGGTCAAAATCGGCCTGAATAACCGCGTGCAGGCAGAAGTGCTTGAAGGGCTGAAAGAGGGCGACAAAGTGGTGGTTGGCACTGCCGCTGCAGGCGCAGAAGGCCAGCAACGCCGCGTACGGGTGATGTAACCATGTCAGCACATACTTCAGCCACACCTGCTGCCAGCCTTGGGACAGTACCTTGTGCAACAGCACCCACAGCATCCGCAGCGCCGCTGCTATGTCTGCGCCATGTGGTGCGCGAGTACCCAGCAGGCGATGAGGTGGTAGCAGTACTCAAAGACGTTAGCCTTGATGTGTACGCGGGCGAGATGATTGCCATTATTGGCCCTTCGGGCTCGGGCAAATCCACCCTGATGAATATCATCGGCTGCCTGGACCGCCCCAGCCGTGGCAGCTACCAGGTTGCAGGCAAAGAAACTGGGCAAATGCAGCCCGATGAGCTGGCACGGCTGCGGCGCGAGCATTTTGGCTTTATTTTCCAGCGCTACCATTTGATGGGCGACCAAACTGCCATCACCAACGTAGAAATACCCTCCATCTACGCAGGCATTGGCAGCGCCCAGCGCCACGAGCGCGCGCGCAGCCTGCTGGCGCGGCTGGGCTTGGGCGAGCGCCTGCACCACAAGCCAGGGCAACTCTCTGGCGGGCAGCAGCAGCGCGTATCTATCGCGCGGGCGCTGATGAATGGTGGCGATGTGATTTTGGCCGACGAGCCAACGGGCGCTTTAGACAGCGCCAGCGGGCTGGAGGTGATGAACATCCTCAAAGAGCTGCACGCCAGCGGGCATACCGTTATTTTGGTCACGCACGATGCCAAGGTTGCAGCCAACGCCCAGCGCATTATCGAAATCAGCGACGGGCGCATTGTGGCAGACCGCCGCACCGACAACGCGTCCATACAGCAGCAAAAGCCAGCCGAATCAGGTTTGCAAAGAAACGACTGGAGCGCACGCATGGGGCGCTTTGGCGAGGCGCTGCAAATGGCAGTACGCGCCATGATTGGGCACAAGCTGCGCACGCTGCTAACCATGCTGGGCATCATCATCGGCATTGCCTCGGTGGTATCGGTGGTAGCGCTGGGCGAAGGCTCGCGCCGCAAAATCCTCGCAGACATCAGCGGCATGGGCACCAACACCATTGACGTTATGCCAGGCGCAGGCTTTGGCGACCGCTCCGCCATACGCATTCGCACGCTCGTGCCTGCTGATGCACAAGCCATAGCCCAGCTCAGCTATGTAGACAGCGTCTCGCCCAACGTGCAAACCAGCAAAACCCTGCGCCGAGGCAACACCGAGAAAACGGCCGTGGTTTATGGCGCAGGTGCGGAGTTTTTCCGCGTCCGCGCCTACACCATTGCGCAAGGCACCGTTTTTGACGAAGAAAGCGTACAGCGCCAAACGCAAGACGCGGTTATCGACCCCAACACCCGCGACGCTTTTTTCCAGCCCGACGAAGACCCCATCGGCCAAGTCATCTTGGCTGGCACTGTGCCTTTGCGCGTTATTGGCGTAACAGAGAAAAAAGACAGCCCTTTTTCCCTGCCCGACTCACTCAACGTCTGGCTACCCTACACCACCGCCATGGGGCGCATTACAGGTACAAATCACCTGCGCAGCATCACAGTGCGCGTAAAAGATGGCGCAGACACCAAAGCCGCCGAGCAAGGCATTGCCCAACTGGTGCTGCAGCGCCACGGCACCAAAGACTTTTTCACCAATAACTCTGACAGCATCCGCGAAACCGTAGAAAAAGCCACCGCCACCATGACGCTGCTAGTCTCGGCCATTGCAGTCATTTCGCTGATTGTGGGCGGTATTGGCGTGATGAACATCATGCTCGTATCTGTGACCGAACGCACGCAAGAAATAGGCGTGCGCATGGCAGTAGGCGCAAGGCAAAGCGACATCCTCCAGCAATTTTTAACCGAAGCCGTGCTGGTCTGCCTCATTGGTGGCTTTTTGGGCGTGGCACTGGCGCTAGGCATAGGCGCGGCCTTCAACACCATCAGCGGCGGCACATTCACCATGGTGTTTTCCGCCACAGCCATCATTACTGCCTTTAGCTGCTCAACACTCATTGGCGTCATCTTCGGCTTTTTACCTGCCCGCAGTGCCGCGCAGCTTGACCCAGTAGATGCACTCTCACGGCAATAACCCGTTTCAAAACCCACACCATGCTGAAATTCAACCCAACCTCACTTGCCACCCTATGCGCCGCCGCTGTGCTAGCAGGCTGCGCCAACACCACCTACCAGCGCCCCGCACTCGTCATGCCAGAGCAATGGCCATCGCTGCCCGCCGCACAGGCTGCACAAGCAACGCAGGCAACCCAAGCCAACGCTGCTGTAATCGCACACACCAACGCCGACCCGTGGTGGCACGCACTAGGCGACGCGCAACTCACCAGCCTCATTGAACTCGCTCTTGCCAAAAACAACAATCTGGCAGCCGCAGCCTACAAAGTACGCACCGCCCAACTGCAAGCTGGCAACGCCATGGGCAAACGCCTGCCCACACTCAGCGGCAACCTGTCAGAAACCGCCTCACGCTCGCTCGAAGACAGCAACAGCCCCATCAAACGCAGCTACGGCGGCAACCTGGGCATAAGCTGGGAAATCGACCTGTGGCAAAAACTCAGCGCCCAGCAGCGCGCCGCCGACTGGGAAGCCAGCGCCACCGAGCAAGACCGCCAAGCCGCAGCCCTTGCACTAACCAGCACAGTTGCCAAAACCTACTGGCAACTTGCCACCGTAGAACAACGCCTGAGCCTGCAACAAAGCAGCCTGCAAGACGCAGCCAAAACCTTGCAACTCGTACAAGTCCAGCACAAGGCAGGCGCCGCATCGGGGCTGGAACTGGCACAAGCCACACAAAGCCACGCCAACCAGCTAGCCGCTGCCACCACTTTGGCGCAGCAACGCACCGAGCTGCGCAACGCACTGGCCATACTGTTTGACGCGCCCCCTGGCCAATTGCCAGATGCCGCCCAGCACCCCCAACTGCCCAACATGGCAGCCCTACCCGCCATCACCGCTGGTCTGCCCGCCGAAATCTTAAGCCGCCGCCCCGATTTACGCGCGGCTGAGCTGCGCCTGCAAGCATCTCTTGCACAAGCCGACATCGCCCGCACCAGCTTTTACCCCACACTCAGCCTGACAGGCAGCCTGGGCAGCAGCAGCGCCGTACTCAGCCAAGCGCTCAGCAACCCAATAGGGGCGCTTGGCTTGGGGCTGGCACTGCCATTTTTAAACTTGGGCGAAATGCAGCGCACCACCGCCATTGCCCGCAACAACTACGAACAAGCCGCCATCAACTTTCGCCAAACCCTGTACCAAGCACTGGCAGAAGTAGACAACGCCCTATCCGCACGCATCCAGCTCCAACAGCAAGAAGCCCAACTGCAAGAAGCTCTGGCGCAGTCGCAAAAAGTCAAAACCAGTTCAGAAGCACGCTACCGTGCAGGCGCTACACCACTCAAAAACTGGCTTGACGCCCAGGAAAGCAACCGCAACGCCCAACGCACCCTGCTCGATGCGCAGCTCGCCCGTCTAACTAACCTGGTAACGCTGTATCAGGCACTCGGCGGCAGCGCC
>JAGONG010000001.1:89631-97893 GCA_017993135.1 Allobrachymonas sp. | reverse complement strand
CGCTTCATGATTGTGGCAACCAGCGACTTCAACATGGGCGCGATGGAAAACAAAGGCCTCAACATCTTCAACACCAAGTATGTGCTGGCCAAGCCTTCCACCGCCACCGATGGCGACTACCACGGCATAGAAAGCGTCATTGGGCACGAATACTTCCACAACTGGACGGGCAACCGCATCACCTGCCGCGACTGGTTTCAGCTCTCGCTCAAAGAGGGTTTAACCGTTTTCCGCGACCAGGAATTTAGCCAAGACATGGCAGGCAGCGCAAGCGCCCGCGCCGTATGCCGCATAGCCAACGTGCGCGGCCTGCGCCAGCACCAGTTCAGCGAAGATGCGGGCCCCATGGCGCACCCTGTGCGCCCAGAGCAATATCAGGAAATCAGCAATTTCTACACCAGCACCGTGTACGAAAAAGGCGCTGAAGTAGTGCGCCTGTACCAAACCCTGCTCGGGCGCGATGGTTTCAGGCAAGGGCTGGATTTATACATCTCCCGCCACGACGGCGAAGCCGTCACCTGTGACGACTTCGCCCAGTGCATGGCTGATGCCAACCCAGGCAGCACGCTGGCGCAACACCTCGACATTTTCAAACGCTGGTACAGCCAAGCAGGCACACCCCAACTGCACGCCAGCGGCAGCTACGATGCTGCCACGCGCAGCTACACGCTCACCCTGCGCCAAAGCTGCCCCGCCACCCCAGGGCAAACCGACAAAGCCCCGTTTTTGATACCCGTGCGCATGGGGCTATTGGCTGCAAATGGGCAAGCACTGCCGCTGCATCTGAAAAACGGCGATGTGCAAGGCGTTGCAAGCAATAACAGTGCAGGCGAGGCACCGCTAGAGCGTGTGCTGGTGCTCACGCAAGCCGAGCAGCAATTTGTTTTCGAGCAAATCGATGCAGCACCTACACCATCGCTCTTGCGCCAACTCTCCGCACCCGTGCAACTGCATTGGGCAGAGCAAGACCAAGCAGCCCTGCTGCATCTGCTGGCGCACGATGCTGACCCGTTTAACCGCTGGGAAGCCGCCCAGCGCCTGATGCTGCAACAAGCCATAGCCGCCGTGCAAGCAGCAGGCAGCAACGCAGAACAAACCGTAAAGCAAACAGCAGAGCAAACCGCCGCCGAGCCAGCCATACTCGATGCCGCCACGCTGCAAGCCCTGCGCGCCGTGCTCCAGCACCCGCAGCTTGATGCCGCCTTCAAAGAACTGGTGCTCACCCTGCCTGCCGAAGACGAGATTGCCGAAGCCATCGGGCAAAATGTTAATCCGCAGCGCATCAAGCAAATCAGCCACCACCTGCGCCAGCAAGTAGCGCTTGCACTCTACGCCGAGTGGCAAGACATCTACGCCGCGCACAGCTACACAGGCGCATACCAGCCCGACCCCGTCAGCAGCGGCCGCCGCGCCTTGGCAAACCTGGCGCTAGCCAACCTGTGCCGCGCCGCGCACGCCACGGGCGACGTAATCTGGCCGGGCAAAGCCTACCAGCGCTTCAAAGACGCCAGCAACATGACCGACCGCTTGGGCGCACTGCAAGCCTTGGTAGCAGGCAACAGCCCGCTGGCAGAACCAGCCTTGCAGCGCTTTTACGCACTCTTCAAGCACGAACCACTGGTCATAGACAAATGGTTCCGCCTGCAAGCCACCCGCAGCGATGTGGGCGGCGAAGTGCTCCCCGCCGTGCGCCATCTCATGCAGCACCCTGACTTTTGCATAACCAACCCCAACCGCGTGCGCAGCCTGCTATCGGCCTTTTGCCACGCCAACCCAGGCGCATTCCACCGCCAAGACGCGGCGGGCTACGTATTTTGGGCAGACCAAGTCTTGGCGCTTGATGCCATCAATCCGCAAATCGCCGCCCGCCTGGCGCGTGCGCTCGACCACTGGCAACGTCTGGCCGCCCCTTGGCGCAACGCCGCTGCTGAAGCATTGCGCCGCGTAGCTGCCAAAGCCGACTTAAGCGCCGACGTGCGCGAAGTTGTAGAGCGTGCGCTGGCTTGATGCAAGAGGCGAAGAGCCGATAAGCTAGGCAGTACGCCCGTGCAACGCAATACCTGCTTGCTGGCTTGCTGCGTACGCACTGCCACAGCGGGCTGACTTTTTCACACCCGCCCGCTTGCGGGAGGGGTGCGTACAAAGCGCCAGCCATTCTGTAATAGTTGTCTAAGGCTCAGTAAACACTGATTTGTTCAAGGTGTAAAAAAAATGCACAAAAGCCGTCATTCCCGCGCAGGCGGGAATCCATCTGCATAAAAAGCGCAGACGTGGACTTTGCGCCTATGCGGCAATAGCTAGTAATAGCGAGCAATTGTGTTTTTATACAAAACTGCAATAAATCAGCGCCTGCCCAAAACACAATCGGCAATTGTTGCCAACCCTCAATACGATTTTTATTCCACCATGACCGACCTATCCCACCTGCCCGAAGTCAATATCTCTGAAGACGGCGCATGCCGCTACCTGCACTTGGGCTCGCAATGGATTCAGGGCAGCATGTTTTTGAAAGACCCACTGCGGCTCGATTTGGAATACATCCAGCGCATGATGGCGTGGCTGCTGTTTGTCGAGCCTGACTCTGTAGCCGAGCGCCATGCCATGCAACTGGGGCTGGGCGCGGGCAGCCTCACGCGCTTTACCCACAAAAAAATGGGCATGCTCACCAGTTGCATAGAAATCAACCCTGCGGTGTATCGCGCCTGCCGCCAGTGGTTTCGCCTGCCTGACAACAACGCCACGCTCAACGTGATGCTAGCTGACGCACAAACCGAGATACGCGAGCCGCAGTGGCAGGGAGCGATTGATGCGCTGCAAGTCGATTTATACGACGAGCAAGCCGCCGCCCCCGTGCTGGATAGTCTGGATTTTTACCGCGACTGCCACGCCCTGCTTACGCCTGATGGCTGCATGACGGTTAATCTCTTTGGCCATAGCAGCAGCTTCGAGCGCAGCACCAGCACCATTGCACAAGCCTTTGGCGCAGACGCCGTATGGGCATTTCGCCCCACGCGCGAAGGCAACACCGTAGTGCTGGCACAGCGCACCGCCAGCCGCCCTGCGCGAGAAGTGCTCGCTGCCCGCGCCGAAGCCATCAGCCAGCGCTGGGGCTTGCCAGCGCAGAAATGGCTGCGGGTGTTTTCGCCCATGGCAGCGGCGTAGCCCCCCGCATGGCGGTTTTCTGGCGCTTGGCTTTAGCCTTCCACGTCTTCCAGGCTAAAGAACTCGGTCTGGTCGTTGTACGAGAAGATTTCGGCGTAGCGTCCCCAGTTGATGACTGCATCAAGCGTTTCTTCGGCGGATTCATCGGTGAGGAAGTCTTCAAGCTCTTGCTCAAAGCGCACGCGCGGGGCGTGGTGGCCGGGGCGCTCGTTGAGCACTTGGCGAATGCGCGCCGCCAGCGGCACAGACTGCAACAGGTGCTCGGCAAACTGCATTTTGCGCTCTTGCGTGCCATGTTCGGCAAAGATGCGCCCTGGGGCAGTTAGCACAATATCGCCAGAATGCACTTCGGCAAAACCCAAGTGTTGCAGCATTTCGGCTACGGGGAAGAGTTCGTCCACCTCCAGTTGCAGCGAGCGCGCCAGTTCGGGCATGTCGGCTTTGCCGTGGTAGGGGTCGGCGGCTAAGGCTTCGATTAGACCTGCCATCAGGTTGGTAGGCACAGGCGGCATGGGGCTGCCCAGCTCCAGCCCTTTTTTGGGCGAGCCGTCGCTGGGGCGTGTGGTCATGCGGGCGTAGATTTCATCAACCAGACTGCGGAATGCGGGATCCAAGCGGTTGCGCGGGTGGGCAAAGGGGACTTTGATTTCGGTTACCACGCGCCCAGGGTTGGATGACAGCACCAGTATGCGGTCGCACATGAACACCGCTTCTTCGATGTTGTGGGTAACGATGAGGATGGATTTGATGGGCATTTGCCCGTGCGTCCACAAGTCGAGCAAGTCGGTTCGCAGGTTTTCTGCGGTGAGCACGTCAAGCGCGGAAAAGGGCTCATCCATCAGCAGCAGCGTGGGATTAACCACCAGCGCACGGGCAAAGCCTACGCGCTGGCGCATGCCGCCCGAAAGCTCGCGCGGGTAGGCGTTCTCGAAGCCGTCCAAGCCAATCAAGTCGATGGCGGCCAAGGCGCGTTTGCGGCGCTCGGCAGCAGGCACGCCCAGAGCTTCCAGCCCCGCTTCTACGTTTTGCAGCACGGTAAGCCAGGGAAACAGCGCAAAGGTTTGAAACACCATGGCTACGCCCTTGGCTGGTCCGCGCAGGGGCTGGCCTTTGTAGGTGACGCTGCCGCTTGATGGCTCAATCAGCCCGCAAATAATGCGCAGTAGTGTTGATTTGCCAGAGCCAGAGCGGCCGAGCAGCCCCACAATTTCACCTTCATGCAAGGTGAGGTTTACGCCATCAAGCACGAGCACTTCGCCCTGCGTTTTATCAAAGCCGCGGCAGACGTTTTCAATATTGAGTATTTCCTTGCCTGTTTGAGTGCTTGTGTGCATGTTGCTGTGCGCCAGTTGCGTGGTTGCGGTTTGCATTGATAGATTCTCCTTAGCTTAAACGCGCTTCGGCCAGCGCGTACAGCGGCCGCCACAGCAGGCGGTTAAATAGCGTTACCAACAGCGACATAACGGCAATGCCCAAAATGATGCGCGGAAAGCTGCCAGCAGCGGTAGCGTCGGTGATGTAAGCGCCCAGCCCGTGCGCGGTCAGGCGCGTGTTGCCCCACTGCACTGCTTCAGCCACGATGCTGGCGTTCCATGCGCCGCCAGAAGCCGTAATAGCGCCCGTGATGTAGTAGGGGAAGATGCCTGGCAGCATCAGTTTGCGCCACCACTGCCAGCCGCGTATGTGAAAGTTGGCAGCCACTTCGCGGTAATCATTCGGGTAGGCGCTGGCACCTGCAATGACGTTAAACAGGATATACCACTGTGTACCCAATACCACCAAGGGCGATAGCCAAATATCGGGGTTGAGGTTAAAACGCACAATAAAGATGACAAATGCGGGAAACAGCAGGTTGGCAGGAAAAGCAGCCAAAAACTGTGCCAGCGGCTGGATTTTCTCAGCCAGCTTGGGGCGCAGCCCAATCAGCACGCCTACGGGTACCCATACCAGCGAAGCCAGCGCAATCAGCACAATCACACGCAGCAGGGTGATGCCGCCAAGCACAAACACATGCCCCACTTCGGGCAGCGTAACGTCTGCGCTAACGTAAAGCACAACGCGGTACACCGCATACACGGTAAGCGCGAGCAAAGAGCCGCCCCAGAGCCAATCGAGCAATTGTGCTTTTTGGGCAGTGTCAAAACGGGCATCAGCCTTGGCGGGCGCTGCTGCTTTTATAGCTACAGGCTGCGCGTGGTTGCTGCTGCGAGCAGGGCGCAGCCGCAGAGGGATACGCGCCAGCCCTGAGAACATGGCGCCCAGTGGCACCAAAAGCTGGTGAATCAGGCGGGTGCGGCGAATCAGGTCAAGCAGCCAAGATTCAGGCGCATCGCCCGAGCTGGTGTTTTCCATGCGGAACTTGTCTGCCCATGCCACCAGCGGGCGAAAAAGCAATTGGTCGTAGGCCAAAATTACGCCCGTCATGGCCACAATCACCCAGCCTACGGCAGTTAGATTTTCCTGTGCAATGGCTTGCGCCAGAAACGAGCCAATGCCTGGCAGGGTAATGGTATGGTCGCCCACGGTAATGGCTTCAGAAGCCACCACAAAGAACCAAGCGCCCGACATGGACATCATCATGTTCCAAATCAGCCCTGGCATGGCAAAGGGCACTTCGAGCTTCCAGAATTTTTGCCAAGCAGTTAAGTGGAAATTGGTAGAAACTTCATTCAAGTCAGCAGGCACGGTGCGTAGCGACTGGTAGAAGCTAAACGTCATATTCCATGCCTGACTGGTGAAAATAGCAAAAATAGCAGCCAGCTCTGCCCCCAGCACCCGCCCTGGAAACATTGCCAGAAAAAACGTCACCGTAAACGAGATGTAGCCAAGCACTGGCACCGATTGCAAAATATCAAGCGCGGGCACCAGCACCTTGGCCGCGCGGCGGCTTTTGGCAGCCAGCGTGCCGTAAACAAGGGTAAAGGCAAGCGAGGCAACCATGCCTGCCAGCATACGCAAGGTGGTACGCAAGGCGTAGCCAGGCAAGTTGGCAGGCTCAAGCGTAATGGGGTGCGACTTAAGGGTAACTAATGGCGCCATGCTCTCGTGGTAGCCAACGGCAAGCATGGCAATCAAGCTGATGATGAGCGGGAAAGCCAAAAAGTCCCAGCGGTTTGGCAATAGCCTCCATGCAGAAGCGTGTGGGGTGAGTCTGGATGCTGGGCTGGCAGTGGTGTTGTTATCCATCAGACATCTCTCTGAAAAAGGTACTTGGCACGCGGCAAGGGCGATGCGGCAAAATCACATGACAAGGCGAAAATTCTGGCTCAATGAGCCGCGTAGCACAAGAGGCAAACAAGGAGCCAACAAGGGGCAAAACTGCACCCGAATCAGCCTTGGCAAGCGGCTTGAAACACTGCTTTTTTAAAATGTGTTCAAGCAGCGAAGCGTAATTTGCGCTTTGCTAAACGGGCTGTGTTGGGCAAGTTGCACCTTGGCGGCGGTTGCTTGGGCAAAACTACGTAAAAAATACGCCGCCAACAAACTATAAACAAAGGGCTAAAGTAAAGGCGGCATAACACACCCATTTAAACCACATTTTCGCAAGAAGGGCAAGCTGCTAGCTGGCGACAATTTTTCGTATGCCTGCACCTGCAATGCAGGGGGCTAATTTTACTGGCGCTTTGTGGCGTTTGCTTGACAAGTTGCGCCTTACTGCGCCTGAGTTGTGAAATAAAGTGTTTGGCAAACTGCACGCATGCAGCGGCTGTGGCAAGGCTGGATGGCTGGTGCGCTGCTTTGCGTTACGCTGCCTTTGCAGCGATGTTATGGGTTGGCGCGAAAAACAACATCGCCATCAATCAGCGTGGTAACTACGCGCCCTGGCATGGTGCGGCCTTCAAAGGGCGTGTATTTGCCTTGGCTGCGCAAGTCGCTGCCTATCACCTGCCAAGCCGTTTGTGGGTTGTAGATGCAGATATCGGCTGTGCCACCCACTACCAGTTGCCCTTGCCCGCTGGCGCGTGCCGCAAGCGATTGCCCCAGCAGTTGCGCTGGGCGGTGGGTAACGGCGGCTAGCGCCTGCGGCAGCGGCACGCACTCTTCTTGCGCCCATTGCATGGTGAGTGCCAGCAGCAGCTCAAGCCCCGTTGCACCTGGCTCGGCATCGGCAAAGGGCAGGATTTTGGCATCGGCTTCAACGGGGGTGTGGTCGCTAACGAGTGCATCAATGGTGCCGTCGGCCAGCGCTTGGCGTAGTGCGACGCGGTCGCTTTCTTGGCGCAGGGGCGGTGTGAGGCGGGCGCGGCTATCGAAGTAGCCCAAATCGTTTTCAGTCAGGTGCAGGCTGTTGATACTGACATCGCAGGTAAGCGGCAGGCCACGCGCCTTGGCTTGGCGTATGAGTTCTACGCCCGCTGCGCTGGAGATGCGGCACAGGTGCACGCGCGCGCCTGTGGTTTGCATCAGCTCGATGATGGTCATGAGGGCGATGGTTTCTGCCAACACAGGCACACCACTTAGCCCCATGCGGGTGGCCAGCGCACCGCTGGCGGCTACGCCATTACCAAGCCAGGGGTCTTGCGGGCGCAGCCATACGGTGTAGCCAAAGGTGGCGGCGTATTGCAGGGCGCGTTGCAGGATTTGGGTGTTTTTAATGGGTGTTTCGGCTTGGCTAAAGCCAATGCAGCCTGATTCAGTCAGTTCAGCCATGCCCGTTAATATTTCGCCCTGCAATTGGCGCGTGAGTGCGCCCAGCGGAAATAGCCGCGCAAAGTGCATTTGCTGTGAGCGAAATTTAAGCATTTCAACCAGCCCGGGCTCATCGAGCACGGGTTGGGTATCAGGCGGGCAAACCAAGCTGGTAATGCCGCCAGCAACGGCGGCAGCCATTTCGCTCTCGAGCATGGGCGCGTGGTTGTGCCCGGGCTCGCGCAGGCGTGCAGCCAAATCGACCAAGCCGGGCATGACGATGCAGCCCTGTGCATCAATAACCTGTGTGGGCGCGGTGTTGGCAACAAAGCAGGCAGGCGCTTGCCCGATAGATACGATGCGCCCGTCGGCAATGGAGATATCGCCTAGCGTGTCGCCACCGCTGGCAGGGTTGATGATGCGGCCACCGCGAATCAGGGTGTTCATGGCAGGATTTCCTTGTTGCTGTTG
>JAGONG010000001.1:35080-89531 GCA_017993135.1 Allobrachymonas sp. | reverse complement strand
AGCACGTCGCCCACAATGGCTACGCGCAGATTTTCAAACCCGCCTTTGTGGTGGCGAATGGTCAGCATATCGAGCAAGCCCTGCGTGGGGTGGGCGTGGCGGCCGTCACCCGCGTTAATCACATGCACATGCGGGGCAACGTTGCGCGCAATCAGGTACGGAGCGCCGCTTTCGCTATGGCGCACCACGAAAATATCGGCAGCCATGGCGCTAAGGTTGGCAATGGTATCGAGCAGCGTTTCGCCTTTGGCGGTGGATGAACGCGCAATGTCCAGATTGAACACGTCTGCACTTAAGCGTTTGGCGGCAATCTCGAAGGTGGTGCGGGTGCGGGTGCTGTTTTCGAAAAACAGGTTAAATACGCTTTTGCCACGCAGCAGCGGTACTTTTTTGACTTCGCGGCTATTGACGCTGACAAACTGCTCGGCTGTATCGAGAATATGCGTGAGCATCTCGCGCGAGAGCCCTTCGGTAGCAAGCAGGTGAATCAGCTCGCCGTTTTTATTGAGTTGGGGATTGTGTTTGGCAGACATGGTCATGGATTTTGCCAGCACGGCGGCTAGAAGTAGCTAAGGTACGCAAGTTTACCGCCTGACTGTAGCGCCAAACCATGCGCTTGCAAACTCTGGCAAGCAAGTAGGCAAAAAAATCGGCGAAAAAACCAGCAACAAGCCAGCAACAAAGCAGGCGATACATACGCTGCCGCGCGCGAGTTGGCTGGTAGCCGTGCGTATAACTTGCTGCAACGGCATTTGTGCATAATTCGCTCACTATTGGCCTTTTTAGGAGCTTGTATGCGTGTGCGTAGCGTAATGCTGTTGGTTTTTGCTGCTTTGGCGGCGGCTTTTATCGCGCTGAACTGGGGCGAGCTTGCGCGGCCTGTGGCGCTCAATTTCGGCGTGATGCAAACACAAGGGCCGCTTGGCTTGGTGATGCTGGGCTTGTTGTTGGCAGCCTGTGTGGTGTTTGCCGCGTATGCCGTAGCAGCACAAGCCACAGCGCTGCTTGAAATGCGCCAGCACAACAAAGAAATGAAGGCGCAAAAAGACTTGGCTGATGCGGTTGAAACCAGCCGCTTTACCGAGTTGCGAGGCATGATTGAGCGCATCGAAGCCGATTCGCAAGGGCGTAGCCTGCAAACACAGCAATTGTTGCAGCAGCAGCTTGGGCAAATCAAGCTGGATTTAAGCCTTGCCATTGAGCACAGTGGCAATACGCTGGCTGCCTATATGGGCGAGCTGGAAGAACGCTTGGAGCGTGGCGCTGGCAATAGCGTGGCGCGGTAAAAAGGGCAGCGCGGCACATTGCGACACATTGCGGCACAGCACCGCTTTATGCAGTGGGCTGTGCGGCGTTTCGTGGCAGCAGCTCGCGCACCAGTTTGAATGTGCCGCTGGCTTTGGCGCAAGGTTTGCCATCTGCGCCGTGCAGCGTCACTTCGGCAAAGGCCAGTGTGGCGGTGCGTTGCAGGCAATGCGCATGCGCGGTAAGCGTGCCTTGTGCGGGGGCAAAAAACTGGGTGTTCATTTGCACCGTAGCGGCACGCATGGCGGGCGACTGGCTGCGCACGGCAGCAGCCATAGCCATATCCATCAGCGCCATGCACGCCCCGCCGTGAACCACGCCAAAAGCATTGAGGTGCTCGGGGCGTGGCTGGTAATGCACTTGCGCTTGCCCGTGCTCGGCTTGCGCAACGTCGAAGCCCATAAAGTCTGAGAAAAATACGGGCTGCTTGGTGTGGGGGCTGGTCATGTGGGGCTTGTGGGTGGTTTGCGGGTGACGTGGGGGTGAATTTGGGCAATGCCAGTGGCGCAGTGTTACGCTTGCTGTTGCTTGATTGCTGGGTGCGCAGGCTGGTTTAGTCAGGGATTATCTCGTCTTGCGCAGTTTTGCATAGATTTGCACAGGCAGCCAGAATCGCCACTCCCGCGCTGGTGGGAATCCACGGCTGCGCGGGAGTGGCGAGCGATTGCTTTTATGCGCAACTGAAATTAATCAGCGTTGCTTTAGCCCGCCAGCAGCGCATTTACGCGGCGCACGTAGGCGGCGGGGTCTTCGGGCAGACCGCCTTCGGCCAAGAGTGCCTGGTCGAAAATGGTGTGCGCCAAGTCATCAAAGCGGCTGCTTGCAGCGTCTGCGCCCGCCTCGCCTTGCAAGGCTTGCAGCTTTTGCACCAGTGCGTGCTGGGGATTGATTTCAAGCACGGGCTTAACGTTAGGTACAGGCTGGCCAGCTTGCTTGAGCATGCGCGCCAGTTGTGTGCTCATGCCGTGCTCTTGCGAAACGAGACAGGCGGGCGAATCTACCAAGCGGGTGGTGGCGCGTACGTCTTCGGCTTTGTCTTTGAGCGCTTCTTTGAGTTGCTCAAGCAGCGGGCGGGCGGCTTCTTGCGCGTCTTGTGCGGCTTTTTTCTCGTCTTCGTCTTGCAGCGCGCCTAAATCGACTGCGCCTTTGGCTACGCTTTGCAGCGGCGTGCCGTCAAACTCGGGCAGGAAGTTAAGCGCCCATTCGTCCACACGGTCGGCCATGAGGAGCACTTCAATGCCTTTTTTGCGAAACACTTCCAACTGCGGGCTGCTTTTGGCAGCGGCGAGCGTGTCGGCAGTGATGTAGTAGATGGCTTCTTGCCCTTCTTTCATGCGGGCTTTGTAATCGGCCAGGCTCACGCTGGTGCTGTCGGTGGTGGTGCTGGCAAAGCGCAGCAGTTTGGCAATGCGCTCGGTGTTGGCATGGTCTTCGCCCAAACCTTCTTTGAGCACTGCGCCAAATTCGGCGTAAAACTTGGCGTAGTCAGGGGTGGGGCTTTCTTGCGCGTCGCGAGTGTCATCGCTGCTGGTTGCGGCTGCATCGGCAGCTTCGCCTTGTTTTTTGGCCATGTCTTCAAGCATAGCCAGCACACGGCGGGTGTTGCCTTCGCGTATGGCTTTGACATCGCGGCTTTCTTGCAAAATCTCGCGGCTGACGTTCAAAGGCAAGTCAGACGCATCCACCACGCCTTTGACAAAACGCAGATACTGCGGCAGCAGTGCCTCTGCATCGTCCATGATAAAGACGCGGCGGATGTAGAGCTTCAAGCCGCGTTTGCTGTCGCGCTGGTACAGGTCAAACGGTGCTTTGGCTGGGATGTAGAGCAACTGGGTGTATTCGGTGTTGCCTTCTACCTTGTTGTGGCTCCATGCCAGCGGGTCGGCGTAGTCGTGCGAGATTTGCTGGTAAAAGGCTTTGTATTGCTCGGGCGTGATGTCTTTTTTGGCGCGGCTCCACAAGGCATTGGCCTCATTGACCTGCTCCCATTCGTCGGTGCGAACCATCTCGCCAGGCTGGTCGTTTTCGCCCTCTTTCCATTCTTCTTTGGGCATCAAAATGGGCAGGCTGATATGGTCTGAGTACTGGCTGATGATGCTTTTGAGCTTGTAGCCGTTGAGGTAATCCAACTGGTCTTCGCGCAGGTGCAAGGTAATGCTGGTGCCGCGTTCGGCGCGGGTAATGGCCTCGGTGCTGAAGTCACCCGTGCCACCGCTTACCCAGCGCACGCCTTCGCTGGCGGGCAGCCCTGCGCGGCGGCTTTCAACTGTGATTTTGTCGGCCACAATAAAGCCAGAATAAAAGCCAACACCAAACTGGCCGATGAGTTGCGCATCGGCTTTTTGGTCGCCAGTAAGCCGCCCCATAAAGTCTTTGGTGCCGCTTTTGGCAATGGTGCCCAAATGCTCTATGGCCTCTGTTGCGCTCATGCCTATGCCGTTATCGGTGATGGTGATGGTTTTGGCGGCTTTGTCAAAGCTTACACGCACTTGCAAATCGGCCTGGCCTTCGTACAAATCAGGTTGCGCCAAGGCTTCAAAGCGCAGTTTGTCGCTGGCATCAGATGCGTTGCTAATCAGCTCGCGCATGAAAATATCGGGGTTGGAATACAGCGAGTGCGTAACCAAGTGCAGCAACTGGGCTACTTCGGCTTGGAAGGAGTGGGTTTGGGTGCTTGCCATAGTGTTGTAAAAAGAAAATGCAAAGGAAAAGGGAAGAAGTAAAAATAGGGGCACGTGGGCGCAATTTCAAGGTCAAAGGCATCAAGCGCGGCGCAACGCGCCCGAAACCATTTTTTCTATTTTTGCGTATTCTGCGCAATCTCTGCGACTTTTGCGTCATGAATCGCCCTGAATCGTCGTGAACCGCCCCGAACCCGCATTGGCTACGCCTAAAATACCCCCATGCAAAACGAACTCGACCTCACCCCCCTTACCGCCATTTCGCCACTCGACGGACGCTATGCCGCCAAGCTCAAGCCACTGCGCGCGAGCATGGGCGAATACGGCTACATGCGCGCCCGCGTGCAAGTTGAAGTGGCATGGTTTATTGCCTTGAGCCGCGCTGGTATGGCGCAGTTTGCGCCTTTGTCTGAGCAGGCGCAGGCTTTTTTGCTGGGGCTGGTACAAAACTTTTCGCCCGCAGATGCCAGCGCCATCAAACAGTTTGAAAAAACCACCAACCATGACGTAAAAGCTGTGGAGTACTGGATTAAAAGCAAGTTTGCCGACCAGCCCGAGCTGCAAGCCGCCAGCGAATTTGTGCACTTTGCCTGCACCAGTGAAGACATCAACAACACCAGCCACGCCCTGCAACTCAAGGCTTGCCGCAACGATGTGCTGCTGCCTGGCTTGGACGGCCTGTGCGCGACCCTGCGTGAAATGGCGCACCGCTTTGCCGCCGTGCCTATGCTTAGCCGCACCCACGGCCAAACTGCCAGCCCAACGACTGTGGGCAAAGAAATTGGCAACGTGGTGGTACGGCTTGAAAAAGCCCGCGCCGCCATTGCTGCCGTGCCTTTGATGGCCAAAATGAACGGTGCTGTGGGCAACTACAACGCCCACATTAGCGCCGCCCCCGAGATTGACTGGGAAGCCTTTAGCCGCGCTGTGGTTGAGTCGCCCGAGCCGCTGGGCTTGGGGCTCACATTCCAGCCCTACAGCATCCAGATAGAGCCGCACGACTACATGGCCGAACTGTTTGATGCCGTAGCGCGTAGCAACACAATTTTGATTGATTTGGCACGCGATATGTGGGGCTATATCAGCTTGGGCTACTTCAAGCAAAAGCTCAAAGATGGCGAAATCGGCTCATCAACCATGCCGCACAAAGTCAATCCAATCGACTTTGAAAACGCCGAAGGCAATTTGGGGCTGGCGAATGCACTGCTGCGCCACTTGAGCGAGAAGCTCCCCATCAGCCGCTGGCAGCGCGACTTGACCGACAGCACCGTGCTACGCAATATGGGTGTGGCGCTGGGCTACGCAGCGCTCGCGCACCAGTCGCTGGCAACGGGCTTGGGCAAATTGCAACTCAACGAAGAGCGCCTGGCCGAAGACCTGGACGCCGCCTGGGAAGTGCTGGCCGAGCCGATTCAAACCGTGATGCGTCGCTACGGCGTAGCAGGCGCTTACGAAAAGCTCAAAGCCGCCACCCGTGGCAAAACCGTGCAAGCTGCCGATATGCACGCGCTCATTGCTGGGCTGGACATTCCCCAAGCCGAAAAAGACCGCCTGCTTGCCCTCACCCCCGCGACCTACACAGGCAAAGCGCAAGAGCTGGCGCAGCGGGTTTAACAAGTCTTTGCTGCAATAGCAAATTCGAGAACAGACGCAGAGAACAAAAAGTTGCGCGAAAGACGCAGAAAAAGTCCAAGCAAGTCTGAATAAGCATGGCAGGCGCGCACATCGCCTGCCATGTATTTTTGCCAGTATCACGCTGTAGTTTCATTGCGCCTTTTATGGCACTGTTTATCGCGGCTGGCATTTTTATTTTCTCTCCTCTCCAGACATCCACTTATGCAAACCATCATCCAAAGCATTGCCAGCGAATTGAGCGTGCAAACCAGCCAAGTGCAAGCCGCTGTTGATTTGCTTGACGGCGGAGCCACTGTGCCTTTTATTGCCCGTTATCGCAAAGAAGCCACTGGCGGGCTTGACGATATTCAACTGCGTGAATTGCAAACTCGGCTTGGTTACTTGCGTGAGCTGTATGAGCGCCGCGCTGCCATCATCAAAAGCATTGCCGAGCAGGGCAAACTCACACCCGAGCTGCAAGCAGCCATTGCTGCTGCGCCCACCAAGCAAGAGCTGGAAGACCTGTATTTGCCCTACAAGCCCAAGCGCCGCACCAAAGGGCAAATTGCCCGAGAATTTGGCATAGAGCCACTGGCCGACCTGCTCTGGGCCGACCCCTCGCTCGACCCCACCGCACAAGCGCAGGCTTTTATCAAAGCCGAAAAAGGCGAAGCGGGTGAAGACTTCACCACCGTTGCCGCTGTGCTTGATGGCGTGCGCGATATTCTGAGCGAACGCTGGGCTGAAGATGCCGCACTGGTGCAAGGCTTGCGCGAATGGCTTTGGCAAGAAGGGCTGCTGCAAAGCAAGCTGGCGGCAGGCAAAAACGAAGCCGACCCCGAAATAGCCAAATTCCGCGACTATTTCGATTACGACGAGCCCATTGGCCGCGTGCCTTCGCACCGTGCGCTGGCGGTGTTTCGCGGGCGGCAGCTTGAAATACTCGATGCCAAACTGGTGCTGCCCGAAGCCCTGCTGCCCGATGGCGACGCGCCCAAGCTTGGCACCCCCAGCTTGGCAGAAGGCAAAATCGCCCTGCACTTGGGCTGGAGCCACAAAAGCCGCGCGGCAGATGATTTGCTGCGCAAGTGCGTGGCATGGACATGGCGCGTAAAACTCAGCCTCTCACTTGAGCGCGACTTGTTTGCCCGCCTGCGCGAAGAAGCCGAAGCCGTGGCAATCAAAGTCTTTGGCGACAACCTGCGCGATTTGCTGCTAGCCGCCCCCGCTGGGCAAAAAGCCGTGATGGGGCTAGACCCTGGCATACGCACGGGTGTAAAAGTAGCCGTGGTAGATGCCACAGGCAAACTGCTTGAAACAGCCACCGTGTACCCGCACGAGCCCAAGCGCGACTGGCAAGGCAGCCTGCACACCTTGGCAAGCTTGTGCGCCAAGCACGGCGTGCACCTCATAGCCATTGGCAACGGCACAGCCAGCCGCGAAACCGACAAGCTGGCGGGCGAAGTCATCGCGTTGATTAAAAAAATGGCAGCAAGCTCGCCCCAAGCCGCGCAAGCTGCTGCCGACTTGGCTCTGCAAAAAGTCGTAGTTAGCGAAGCGGGCGCGTCCGTCTACAGCGCCAGCGAATACGCCTCGCAAGAAATGCCCGATGTGGACGTGAGCTTGCGTGGCGCGGCCAGCATTGCCCGCCGCTTGCAAGACCCGTTGGCCGAGCTCGTAAAAATCGACCCCAAATCCATCGGCGTGGGACAGTATCAGCACGACGTAAACCAGAGCGAACTCGCCCGCACGCTCGACGCAGTGGTGGAAGACTGCGTAAACGGCGTAGGCGTTGATTTAAACACCGCCAGCGCCCCGCTGCTTACCCGTGTCTCGGGGCTATCGGGCACGGTTGCCAAGTCAATCGTGAAATGGCGCGAAGCCAATGGCGCATTTGCCAATCGCAAGCAGTTGCTTAAAGTGGCAGGGCTGGGCCCCAAAACATTCGAGCAAAGCGCGGGCTTTTTGCGCATACAAGGCGGCGACAACCCGCTAGATATGACAGGCGTACACCCCGAAACCTACCCTGTGGTGGAGCAAATCATTGCTGCTACGGGCAAACCCATTGCGCAAATCATGGGGCGTGCCGAAGTGCTCAAAGAGCTCAAGCCCGAGCAATTTGCCAGCGCCCAGTTTGGCGTTATCACCGTAAAAGACATCTTGGCCGAGCTCGAAAAACCCGGCCGCGACCCGCGTCCCGACTTTGTCGTAGCCCGCTTTAACGAAGGCGTAGAAGACATTGCCGACCTGCAAGAAGGCATGGTGCTTGAAGGCACAGTCAGCAACGTAGCCGCCTTTGGCGCGTTTGTGGATTTGGGCGTACACCAAGACGGGCTGGTGCACGTGAGCCAGTTGGCACACAAGTTTGTGGAAGACGCGCGCGAAATCGTTAAAACAGGGCAAATCGTCAAAGTCAAAGTGCTGGAAGTAGACGTACCCCGTAAACGCATCAGCCTCACCATGAAGCTCGACGCGCCCACAGGCAAACGCGAACCCAGCAGCCGCGACAACCGCTTCGAGCCAGCCAGCCGCGGCCAACAACGCCACCAGCAGCCCCGCAGCGCCAGCACCCAAACACGCCACGCCGCACCCGCAGCAACGGCAATGGCTTCAGCCTTTGAAAAACTCAAGGGTTTGAAATAAGGCACAGCCACACGCGCTAGCGCGGAAAGCGGGGGCGCGTGCAGAGGGAATACGGGGGCTACGACGCAGAGGACGCAGAGGTTACGCAGAAGGCGCAGAAGGAATACCAAAATTATTTAAAAATGCCTTGAAGCAGTGTTTATGCGGGTTGCAGGGCATAAATGGCTGGGAAGGCGCATGGGGGCTGCTTGTCTGGGTTTTGGTTCATTTGGCTGGGTAGGGCAAGGCTGTTTGCATCCCGTTGTGTATAAAAACGCAATTGCCCGTTGTTTTTGAGCCAAAGCAGAAATCCGTCATTCCCGCGCAGGCGGGAATCCATGCAGCGCAAGCGCCGAAGGTGGGTTTGAAAGCCTTATCCACGCTACGTTTGTTGCTGTGCTGCACCTGATTGCTCGTTTTTTGCCCATTTATACTACCAAGCCAAACTAGCCAAAATAAGCACAGACAAGCCCATACAAGTGCTGCTATACACGCGGCTGCTATGCTGCTGCATCAACATTGAGGAGAGGTAACCATGTCGCAAACGCCCCATACTGCCATAGACAACATCATCAAAAGCCGCCGCTCCATGCGCGCTTTTAGTTCGCAAGAAGTGCCGCAAGCAACCGTTCGCGCGCTGCTGGAAACCGCTTCTTATGCCCCTTCAGGCACCAACACCCAGTCTTGGAATGTTTATGTGGTGCATGGCAAAAAACGCGCCCAAATCGTCGATGCTGTAACCCAAGCCATTAACGCCGCCGCAGCCAATCCTGATACCGCCGCCCTGTATAAAGAGGCATTTCCTTACTACCCCAAAGAATGGATTTCGCCTTACATAGACCGCCGCCGCGAAAACGGCTGGAGTCTGTATGGCTTGCTGGATATTAAAAAAGGCGAAAAAGAAAAAATGCACGCCCAGCATTTGCGCAACTACTGCTTTTTTGACGCGCCCGTAGGCTTGTTTTTTACCGTAAACAAAGTGATGGGCGAAGGCGCAAAAATGGACATTGCCATGATGATGCAAAACCTGATGCTTGCCGCCAAAGCACAGGGGCTTGATACGTGCGTGCAAGCTGCATGGAACGCCTATCACAGCATCGTCATGCCCCTGTTGGGCGCACCTGAAGACGAAATGCTGATTGGCGCAATGGCACTGGGCTATGCCGACCAAAATCACATCGTCAATACCCTGAAGCCACCGCGCGAAGCCGTTGATAACTTTACCCAATGGCTGTGGGATTGACGCGGCGGGGCGTTGGAGCTAGGCTGAAAACCAAAGTTTTTCGGTATTCTTCAGCGACTTTTGCGTGACTTTTGCGTGACTTTTGCGCTTTCTGCGTTCTGCTCCCGTATTGAGCAAGCGCAGGCGCTACCAGCAGAAAACAACACAGGCACAGCTTTGACACTGTGCCTGTTTTGTTTGTGGGCGGGTGCTGCGCAGCTAGTGTGCCGAGCCGCCCGTAGCTTGGTGCGGGTGTTTGTCGGCAGATGAGGGGCAGCAGCTAGCAGTTGTCGTGCAATCTGCAGCACCAGCGGCAAATTTGCCCGCATGCAGGCGCAGCACCCGCGCGTTAAGTGCTTTGAGCAGTGCTTCGTCGTGGCTGATGGCAATCATGGCGACTTTGCGCTCGCGCAGCGTGGCTTGCAGGTTGCGCCAGATTTGCACTTGCGTGATGGGGTCGTGCATGGTGGTGAGTTCGTCAGCAACCAGCACGCGTATGCCAGGGATGAGGGCGCGCACAATGGCAATGCGCTGGTTTTCGCCGCCAGAGAGCTCATGCGGGTAGCGCTCAAGCCACTCGGGGCGGATGCCAAAGCGGGCTATTGTTTCGTCATCGGGCTGCCAGCCTTCGCGCAGTGATTGGCCTACGCGCCAGCGCGGGTTGAGCGCCAGCTCGGCGTGCTGCATAACCAGTTGCAGCGGGTGTACGCCTTGGGTGGGCAGGGGTTTGCCGTCGAGCAAAATGCTGCCGTTTTGCAGCGGAAAATGCCCAGTCAAGATACGCGCCAGAGTGGATTTGCCGCAGCCCGAAGGCCCCATGATGCCAACGGTTTCGCCTTCGGCCAGATTGAAGCTGGCACCATTGAGCACGCCAGCGCCGTTGTTTTGCCAACGGAAAGTGATGTCACGAACTTCAAGCATGGGCTATCTCCTCGGGCAGGTTAAAGCCGTTTTGCGGCAGGGCGTGGTACAGGGCGCGGGTAAAGGGGTGTGTGGCTTGGCCGCTGGCAAAAGTGGTGGCATCTACCGCATCAACCGTGCGCCCGCCTTGCATGACCACAATACGGTCCGTAAAGTGGCGCACGGCATTCAGGTCGTGGGTGATGACGAGTACGGCCTTGCCCGAGTCTGCCAGTGAGCGCAGGTGGGTGAGTGCCATGTGGCAGACTTCGGGGTCTAGCCCCGAGGTGGGCTCATCAGCAATGAGCAAATCGGCTTGGGATACGGTGGCAATGGCAGTGAGCACGCGCCGCGCCATGCCGCCCGAGAGCTGGTGCGGAAAGCGGCTGTGTGCCACTTCGGGCAGGCCATAGCGCAGCAGCTCATCGTGCGCGAGTTTGCTGGCCACTGCGCCAGTGCCGAGTTTGGCGGCGGTGGCTGCCCAGCTTACTTGGGCGTTGGCGCGGGCGGTGGGGTCGAGGTAGGTGATGGCTTGTGGCACGAGCGCGATGCGCTTGCCGCGCAAGGCGTTTTGGCGTGCGGGGGTGAGGGGCTGGCCTTCAAACTGCATGGAGCCGCTTAATTTTGTGGTGCTGGGCAAAATGCCAAGCACGGCGTGCGCCAGTAGGCTTTTGCCCGCACCGCTGGCACCAATGAGTGAAACCAGTTCACCCCGTTGCACCGAAACGCTTACGCCGTTGAGCACGGGTAGCCACTCACGCCGCAGCAAGGTGCGGTAGCGCGAAAAACTCAGGCGCATGTCTTGTACTTCGAGCATGGCTTATTCCTTGTTATCTGTAAATTGCTTGTCTGGTAAAGGTAGGGTGGGCAGGTGTTGGCAAGGGGCAGAGTGCAGTTGCAGTTGCTATTGCTACTGCTACTGCTATTGCAGTTGCCCCAAGTGCCAATTTACTCTTGCGCCCTGCGTGGGTCGAGCATCAGGCGCAGGCCAAGGGCAACTTGCTCGAAAGTGAGCACCATCGCCAGCAGGCAGATGCCTGGCAGCGCAGCCAGCCACCACCAGCCCGCGCTGATGTAGCGCATGGATTCAGACAGCAGGATGCCAGTTGCGGGCAGGTGCGGTTCCAGACCAAAGCCAAGGAAGGTCATGCCTGCTTCGTGCAAGATAGTGTGCGGAAACAGCAGCACCGCACCCACCAGAGCTTGCGGCAGCACATGGGGCAGCACATGGCGCACGGCTACTTGCCAGCCTGTGCGCCCCATCAGGCGCGATACGCGCACGTAGTCAGCCGAGAGCACTTGGCGCACTTCGGCGCGCACCAGACGCGCCAGCCCGGGCCAGTGGGTACAAGCCACAGCGATGATAACGCCTTTGGTACCTCCGCCCATGGCGAATGAAATCATGATGAGCAGCACCAAGTGCGGCAGGGCAATGGTCAGGTCGATGAGCACGCCAATGATGGCGTCAAACCATTTGTTGAGCGCCGAAAGTATGCCAAAGGTAATGGCGATGAAGGTAGCTCCCGTTGCGGCAATCATGCCCACGCGCATACTCACGGCCAAACCTTTGATGGTGCGGGTAAGCATGTCACGCCCGAGTGGGTCGGTGCCAAAAGGGTGCGCCCACGAGGGCGGCAAAATGCGCCCGTCCAGATTGGTGCTCAAGCCCGATTCGGGCAAGGCGTAGGCTGCAAGCAGTATGCCAATCAAGGCCAGTAGCGCAACGCTGGCAAAAATGATGGTTACCAAGCGGCTGCTAAACAGCGGCAAGCCAGCACGCTCGGTAATGGTGTGCGCGGCAGTGCTGCTCGCGTCGCGCTCGGGCGGCGGGGGTGATTGGGGCGGCGCGCCCTTGGCGCAGCAGGGCGGCAGCGTGCTGGCTGAGTCAGATGCTGCAGATGCGGGCGGGGTGGCGACTGTAGTTGTGGCGGTTTGCTGGCCGCTTGCCAGAGTAGAACTAGTGTCCATGGTGGTGTACTTCCAAACGGTCCAGACGCGGGTCGAGCCAGCGGGCAAAAATGTCGGCAAGGGTGTTGCCAGCAAATACAAACATGGCTGCAAATAGCGCAATGCCCAGCATCAGCGCCACATCGCCTCGGGTGCCTGCTTCCATCGTGGCGTAGCCCAGCCCGGGGTAAGAAAACACCGTTTCAGCCAGCACCGAGCCGCCAAACAACTCGCCCGCGTGCGAGAAATGCAGGGTAAGCGCGGGCAGTGCGCCATTGCGCAGGCCATGCCGCCAAGCACGCCCCCAGCGCGAAAGGCCTTGCGCCTCGGCCAGTGTGGCGTAGTCGCTGGAGAGCACTTCGCGCACTTTATCGCGCGTGTGCAGTGTGACTTGCGCCACGCCGAGCATAGACAAAGCCAGCACAGGCAAAGCCAGATGGTGCAGGCGTTGCGTCCAGCTTACCTCTTCGGGCAGGTAGCCAGGCGGGCTGGCGCAGCATACAGGTGCCCAGCCCAAGTGCACGGCAAATACCATGAGCAGCACAATGGCAACCCAGAAGGTAGGCGCTGAAGCCAAAACCATGGCGTAGCCGCGAATGCAGCGGTCTATCAAGCTGCCTTCCAAAGCGCCAGCAAGCAAGCCCAGCGCAAAACCCAGCGCACCCGCCAAGCACCATGCCAGCGCCATGAGCGAGAGCGATGCCTTGAAACGCTCGGCAATGACTTGGCTAACGGGCGCGTCATAAATCATGGAGCGCCCCAAGTCGCCCTGCACAGCGCGTGATGCCCATTTGCCAAAGCGCACATGGGCGGGGTCGTTAAGCCCCCACTTGGCCGAAATCTGCTCGCGCTGCTCGGGGCTTAGGCGCAGCACTTCGGCTTTCACCAGCGCACTGACGGGGTCAACGGGGGAAACAGCAGCAATGGTAAATGCGCCAATTGCCACCAACGACATAAGCAGCACAAAACGGCGCAACCGCTCCCAGAAAAAGCGCCCCCACGAGTGCGAGCGCACATGGGCGTGTGCATGTGTTTCACCATCTTCGTGCTGGTGCGTGTGGGTATGCACCTCGGGCGTGGCTTGCGCAGCAGGCAGCACCTCGGCTTGCGCATGCACATGCGTGCACTCGTGCCCGTGGCTGTGCGCATGCCCGTGCTCCGCGCTGTGCGCGTGGTTGTGTGGTGGCGCATCGGTAGGCGGTGCGGTGTCGGTTGGTTTCATTTGCATCTCTGTTTCCATCCTGAAAATTCCAGACAATCGGTAAGCAGCATTTTTTGCTCTGGCGCAATGTGCAAGCAGCTATCGTGGCGCTGGTTTAAAAATAAATCAGCATCCATGTTTGCAGTGCAGTGTGCCGAAGGTGCTTTTCGCATGGAGCTGTTTCACATTGGGTATGTTTATTCTGGTTTTAATAGCGATGTTTATTGTTATATGAAGACTGAAATCAGAATGTGTATGTGCATGCAACCCCAGAGTTTTTTACTCTCTGGAGTTGCTTCCTCTAGTAGCCAAGAAGGGGTGTAGCACCTGCTTGTGCCACACCCCTCAAGAGCTATCGCTGGATTACTTGCAAGTCCACTTCCAGTCTTGCACGTTCCATGTGATGGACGAGCCATGTCCGTGCGGCTCGATTTGGCGCGGACCAATGTCCAGGCACTTGTTGACAAAGTACACATGGTCTATGTTTACCAGCCATGCCCAAGTGGCATCGCCCTTCATGCCAAAGCCGGTTTTTCCGTCCCAAGCAGCATTTTTCCAATGTGGCAGAGAAGCTTGGAAGGTGGAAGATCGTTCAGCTTTTTCCAGATAGGCAGATACGGTTGGGTTGTCATAGAAGCCAGCATTGTAGAAGCCCTTGCCAGCAGCAGAGCTTGCAATCAGGTTATAGACTTCCAATGGGCTGTGTGCGCCCCAGCCAAGCAGCACTGCACTGCTGTGTTTGAGGCGGTGGGTTTCTTCACGGGTTTTGCCTGCTACTTCCATCACAATGCCCAGTGGTTTAAGCATGTCGGCTACAGCCAACGCCAGTGCTTGACGGGTATTGTCATCGGAGAAATAAAGTAGAGGGATACGTGCTTCTTTGCCGTTTTTGCTAAGAACACCATTGCTCCCCATGACCCAACCAGCCTGTTTAAGTAAAGCTTTGGCGCCTTCAGGATTGGCATCGGGCAGACGTTGCTGCGGGTTGTCCCAAGGCAGACCATCAGCAGGCCCCCAAGCTGGCGAGCCATAGCCACCGATAACACCTTTAACCAATGCTTTGCGATCAATGGCCATGTTGATTGCTTTGCGGATGGCAACATCTGAGGTCACATCGTTGCCGATTGGGATTCCTTTATCGGTTTTGCGTCCTGATGGAACCATGGGCAGCATGATGCCGCGGTTGTCGACGGTTTTAGTTACCTCGCGCCGCATATTGGCAGGCACGGTACCAGCCATGGAGTGAGCTACAGCAGCGATTTGTACCTGCCCAGCTTTTGCCGCTGCTAAAGATGCATCTTCGCCTGTAAACAGGAACGTGATGCGTTCGAATGCAGGTTTTTGACCGTAATAATGGGGGTTTGGTTCAATGATAAGCTGTTCGCCAGCGGTCCAGGAGACAAATTTGAAAGGACCTGACCCCATTGGGGCGCGAGCATAATTTTCATTGTATGCATGCTTGGGCACGATACCCAGTGTTGCCATGGTTTGTACAAAAGTGATACGCGGCTTTTTTAGCTTCAGTTCAACGGTGTTGGCGTTGATAGCGCGGGCGCTTTCCAGAGCATTCAAATCCAGCAGCGAAGCAGCTTTTTTACCTGTTTCATAGGTGTAAGCCACATCTTCAGCGGTCAGTGGTTTGCCATCGGCAAACTTTACGCCTTCGCGCAGAGTAATTGTCCAAGTCAGATTGTCTGAAGACAGCGTCCATTTGGTTGCTAGATCGGGCTGTAGTTTCAGATTGGCATCGTGCCTAATTAGAGTGGACTGAAACAAGGGGCTACCGCCATGGCGCCCCCAATCTTTGAGCGGGTCAAAACCCTGCTCGGGCTCGCCTTTTACAGCCAGCACCAGACGTTTCAATGGAGCAGCTTGCACTTTTGCAGGCACTGCGCCAGCCAGAATGCCGCCAGTGATTGCGGCCACGCCCAAGGCGATTTTGGTAGAGGAGAAAAGTTTTTTCATCACACGTCCTTTTAAAAAAGTGGCGTAATCATATATTCATTTAAGCTCATATTTCGCTTCGGTCTTAAATTTTCATATGAAAACGCAATCTGGTGCGATTTTGATTTGTGTTGTGTGAGCGCTTGGGTAGCGCCAAGGACGGAGCTGTATTGCTAATACCCCCCATGCATGCAAGGCGCATGGGGGTTTTGGCGCAAGGCAAGTGGCTTTTTTACGCTCTTGCCAGTGCGTCATCCTGCGTTTTTATTTACAAGTCCACTTCCAGTCTTGCATGTTCCATGTAGCAGGAAAACCGTGGCCGTGCGGCTCAATTTGGCGCGGGCCAATGTCCAGACATTTGTCTACAAAGTAGAGGTGGTCCAGATTAACCAGCCATGCCCAAGCGGCATCACCCTTCATGCCGTAGCCTGTTTTGCCGTCCCATTGGGCTTTTTTCCAGTGAGGCAGTGATGCCTGAAACGAAGTGGAGCGTTCGGCTGCGTCAAGGTGGGCAGAAACAGTGGAGTTTTGGTAAAAGCCTGGGTTGTAATACTCTTTGCCAGCGTAAGAGGCATGAAACAGGTTATACGCCTCAATGGGGTCGTGTGAGCCCCAGCCAAACATAACGGCGCTGCTGTGCATTTCGCGTTTGATGTCATCCCAGCTTTTGCCAGCGAGCTCCATGGTAATGCCCAGTGGGCGCACCATGTCTGCTGTTGCCAATGCAAGAGCTTGCCGCGTACTGTCACTTGCTGGGTACAGCAGGGGGAAACGTGCTTCTTTGCCGTTTTTGGTGAGTTTGCCACCAGATTCTACCCAGCCACCTTGTTTGAGTATGGCTTTGGCTGCAGCCATGTCACTGTCTGACATGCGCTGCTGCGGGTTGTCCCACGGCAGCCCGTCGGCAGAGCCCCAGGCAGGTGCGCCGTAGCCATTGAGCGCGCCTTTAGCCAATGCTTGTCGGTTGATTGCAATGTTGATGGCTTTGCGGATAGCAGCGTCTGAGGTGATGTCATTGCCGATTGGGTTGCCGTCGGCTGTTTTGCGGCCAGTAGCAGGCTGCATGGGGAACATGATGCCGCGGTTATCAACCGATTTGGCAACAGAGAGCTTCATTTTGGATGGCACTTGATTGGCAAAGCCGTGTGGCACGGCTACCAGATGTAGTTGGCCAGCGCGCGCTGCTGCAAGTGAAGCATCTTCTTCAGTAAACAGGAAGGTGATGCGCTCAAAGCCAGATTTGTTGCCGTAATACTGGGAGTTGGGTTCAACAATAAGCTGCTGGCCTTTGCTCCAGGAGACGAATTTAAACGGACCTGAACCCATTGGCGTGTTGCCAAAAGCGTCGTTATAAGCGTGCTTGGGCACAATGCCCAGAGTGGTTAGTCTGTTCAGGAAAGTAATGCGTGGCTCTTTGAGCTTGATTTCAACGGTAGAAGGGTTGGGCGCGCGCACGCTTTCAACTACATTCAGGTCAATCAAACCAGCTGATTTTTTGGCGGTTTCGAATGTGTAAATAACATCTTCGGCTGTGAGTGGCTTGCCATCTGCAAATTTCACGCCTTCTCGCAGGTTGATAGTCCAGGTTTTACCATCGGCCGAGAGTGACCATTTCGTTGCCAAATCGCCTACCAAATCAAGTTTTGCATTGCGTTTGATTAAGGTGGAATAAAACAAAGGGTTGCCATAGCGACCCCATCCTTTGATGGGATCAAAGCCTTGTTGTGGCTCGCCTTTAACGGCTAAAACGATGCGGCGACCAGGGGCAGCTTGTGCCACGGGCGAAAGTGTGCTGATGCCAGTAGCCGCTAGCAAGGTAAAAACGGCTGCTGCAGTGGGTTTGCGTAAAAGTTTCATAAGAAGAATCTCCTCCGAAGCTATTTAAAAATAAGAAGTGTTCCATATTACATCGTTTAAGACGATTTTTTTAAACTTCATATAATTTCATGTTGTTTTTTCTAGGTTGATTGGTCTGAATTACTAGGGCTTGTGTAGATAGTTAAAGCAAAGCGCCCCACTGCCATGAAATGGCGTGTGGGGCGCTGGCGCGTTTGACGCGGGCGTGGCTGTTTATTTACAAGTCCACTTCCAGTCTTGCATGTTCCAGGTGATGGGGTAGCCGTGACCGTGTGGCTCAATTTGGCGTGGGCCGATGTCGAGGCATTTGTTGACGAAATAGATGTGCTGGAGGTTGACCATCCATGCCCAAGCTGAGTCGCCTTTCATACCAAAGCCTGTTTTGCCGTCCCACATGGCGTTTTTCCAGTGGGGGAGTGATTCTTCGAAGCTGTTGGCTTGTTGGGCTTTGTCCAGGTGTTGGGTAACGGTGGGGTTGCTGTAGTAGCCTGCGTTGTAGTACTCGATGCCTGCCATTTTTGCGCTGTAGAGGTTGTAAATCTCAAGCGGGTCGTGTGAGCCCCAGCCGAACAGGACGGCGCTGCTGTGCATTTCGCGGTCGATTTCGTTCCAGCTTTTGCCTGCAATGTCCACTTGGATGCCTAGCGGCTTAATCATGTCGGCTACGGCCAGTGCCAGCGATTGGCGTACGTTTTCGTTGGCAGGGTAGAGCATGCTGAAGCGGGCAGGTTTGCCGTTTTTGCTGAGTTTGCCGTCTTTTTCAACCCAGCCAGCTTGCTTGAGGATGGCTTTTGCGCCTTCTATGTCGCTGTCGGGCAGGCGTTGTTCGGGGTTGTCCCAGGGCAGGCCGTCGGCTACGCCCCAGGCGGGTGTGCCGTAGCCGCCGAGTACGCCTTCGGTGAGTTTTTTGCGGTCGATGGCGATGTTGATGGCTTGGCGGATGGCGGGGTCGGCGGTTACGTCGTTGCCGATGGGTTTGCCGTCAGCGGTTTTGCGCCCTGCTGGTTGCATGGGAAACAAGATGCCACGGTTGTCTACCGATTGAACGACTAAGCGCTCCATGCCAGCAGGTATTGTGCCTGCCACAGATGGCGTGACTACGGCGATTTGTGCTTGCCCTGAACGCGCGGCTGCAATGGAGGCGTCTTCGCCTGTGTAGAGCAGGGTGATGCGCTCAAAGGGGGATTTGTTGCCGTAGTAGTGCGGGTTGGGTTCGATGACCAGTTGTTGGCCTTTGTCCCAGGTTACAAACTGGAAGGGACCCGAGCCCATGGGCTTTTCGGAGTAGTCGGCTTGGTAGGCGTGTTTGGGCACGATGCCGATGGTGACCATGCTGTTGAGGAAGGTGATGTGCGGCTTGGTGAGTTTGATTTCAACGGTGGTGGGGTTGAGTGCTTTGGCGCTTTCCATGCTGTTTAAGTCCAAAACGCCTGCGGCTTTTTTGCCTGTTTCAAAGGTAAAGGCTACGTCTTCGGCTGTAAGCGGGGTGCCGTCGGAGAATTTCACGTCATCGCGGATGGTGACGGTCCATGTTTTTTTATCGGCCGATAGCGTCCATTCGGTAGCGAGGTCGCCCTCCATTTCGAGTTTGTCGGTGCGTTTGAGCAAGGTGGATTGAAATAGCGGGTTGCCATAGCGCCCCCAGCCTTTGATGGGGTCGAAGCCTTGCTCAGGCTCGCCCATTAAAGCCAATACCAGCCGCTTGCCGTCTGTGGCTTGTGCCGATGGGCTTGGTTGAGCTGAAGCGGCCGCACTTGCTGCGGGGGTTGCGGCATCTTGCTTGCCGCAGCCTACTAGCAAGCCAGCTGCCAAAGTGGTGGCTGCCAAAGCCAGTGCATGGCGTGAGAATGGGTGTTGCATAAAATCTCCAAAGAGGTTAAGAAGTGCGCGAAGCATATCACTTAAAAACTTATTTTCTTATGAAGTGGCTTTATACGGGTGCAGCTTGCTATGCGGTTATGGAAGTGGATTTGCCAAGCGTGGCTGCATTTCAGTTGCTAGAAAGCATGGGACGCGGGGCATAAAAAAAGTCCCAGCCTTTTTACAGGCTGGGACTGAATCCACCAATTAGCACGGTGGAGGAGACAATAGAAAGCTGCACAAATAAATAGCAACGCCTCCAGTATAGGCAAATAGGGCAGGAGCGGTGTTAAATAATTGTTGTAGTTCGTTTTTTGTTGTACGCACTGCAACAGGTGGTTGCGGCTTTGGGTAGGCGGTTTGGGCTATGAGGCGCGCGGGGTGTTGCAGCATCTTTGGATGGCGCTGCTACGCTGTGCCAGCGCGTGCTGCCAGCTAGCGGCGCAGGCGTTCAATCAGGCCATTGAGCGCATCAAGCGAGCCAAACTGGATTGCCAGCTCGCCTACTTCCTCGAGTTTGCCACGTCGCTTCACACGCTTTTTGATACGAATTTCAACTTCGGCTGCAAGCAAGTCGGAGAGTTCGGTTTCTACGCTGCGCACGTCGGCAGATTTTTCTTTTTTTGCTTTTTGCGCTGAAGGGCTGGCGTTTGCGCTGAGTTTTTTTACCAGAGTTTCTGCTTCACGCACCGAGAGTTTCTTGCTGCTGATGGTGTTGGCAGCGTTGATTTGCACGGCTTTATCCAAGCTGAGCAGGGCGCGGGCGTGCCCCATGTCGAGGTCGCCAGCCATGAGCATGGTTTGCACGGGCTGCGCCAGTTGCAGCAAGCGTAGCAGGTTGCTAGCGGCGCTGCGGCTGCGGCCTATTGCCTGCGCTGCTTGCTCGTGGGTCATGCCAAATTCGTTGATGAGGCGCTGCAAGCCTTGCGCTTCTTCGAGCGCGTTGAGGTCTTCGCGCTGCATGTTTTCAATGAGCGCCATGGCTGCGGCGGCTTCGTTGGAAACGTTGCGCACCAAAACGGGCACATCGCTCAATCCAGCCAAATGGGCTGCGCGAAAGCGCCGTTCGCCTGCAATGATTTCGTACAGCGGCGTGTTGGCGGGTAGCTTGCGGCCTTCTTTGGCGGCGCTTTGGCGCTGGATTTGCGCGGTTTCGTCTTCGAGCAAGCGCACCAGTATGGGTTGCATGATGCCTTGGGCTTTGATGCTTTCAGCCAGCTCGTATAGGGCGCCTTCGTCCATATGGATGCGGGGCTGGTATTGGCCTGGCACGAGTTGCAGCAAAGGCAGTGTTGCAGGTTGTCTGGCTAAATCGGTTTCGCCGTTTTCGGTGATGATGCGCGATATATCGGGGGCTTTCGGGCCGAGCAATGCTTCCAGCCCGCGACCTAGCCCTTTGTTTCTTTTGCTGGTCATAAGCAGTATTCCTTGAGTGCTGTCGGCGTTCAGTAGTGGGATTTGCGGGGTGTGCATGCGTTGGGTAAAGGCGGTGCTTTACGCGATAGGCGCATGTCAAGTCAGGAAAAAATCACTGTAAAACGCAGTATGAAACACTGTAGTTTACTCGCCAGTGTGCAAGTTGCCCGCAAATTCGGCGATTTGTGTGGCTGTGGTGCTTTTTGCCAGATGCGCAAAGAGCAAATGATGCACCAAGGCGAGCGCATAAAAAAGCCTGGTGCAATGCCCAGGCATAAATGCATACGCCATGCCAGATTTTTCTCTGGCATGGCGCAAGTGCAATCAAGGTTTTACACCTTTGGGGAAAGGCCAAGCGGCTTGGGGGCTGAGCTTGGTTCGTGCTGGGGTGCTTGATGCAACGGCCACTTTGGCAGGGGCTTTTTTAGGCGCTGCCTGGGCGATGGCTTTGGCTGCAACGGGGCTTGCAACGGCTTTTTTCACAGGTGCTTTTTTTGCAGCAACGGTTTTGGCGGCTGCTTTGCTTGCAACGGCTTTAGCGGCGGGTTTGGCCACAGTTTTGGCAGCAGGTTTAGCAGCAGGTTTAGCAGCGGGTTTAGCCGTGGCTTTTGCCGCAACGGGCTTGGCTGCTGCTTTGGCTGCGGCTGGTTTTACTGCTGCTTTTTTTGCGGCGGCTTTTGGTGCTGCTGGCTTAGCGGCAACTTTTTTGGCTGCGGGCTTGGCTGTTGTTTTGGCTACAGCTTTTGTAGCAGCAGGTTTTGCAGCGACCTTGGTTGCTGTTTTGGCTACGGCTTTGGTGGCGGGTTTAGCCGCAGGTTTGGCAACTGCTTTGGCAGCGGGTTTTGCGGCTGCTTTGCTTGTTGCGGGTTTTGCTGCTGCTTTTTTTGCTGCAGGTGCGGCTACAGGTTTGGCTGTGGCTTTGGTGGCAGGCTTTGCGGCGGCTGCTTTTGCGGCTGGTTTTGCAGGGGCTTTTACGGCCGCTTTTGCTGCTGTTTTCACTGCTGGTTTTGCGGCAGGTTTTGCCACTGCTTTTGCAACAGGTTTTGCAACAGCTTTGACGGGAGCTGTTTTTTGGGGGGCACTTACTGCTTTTGCAGTGCTTGTTTTTTTCACGGGTTCGGCTTTTTTAGCAGCCGGTTTTTTCGCAGTTGCCATGGAATATCTCCTTGATGGTCATGGGGGCAAGGAACATTGCCGACGCGGATGCTGGTCGGTAATGATTCATGACATTGCGTTTGCGTTTGCGAGTAAGTGCAATGTTATGAATGGGGGAGGCGGCCAGAGGCGCAGATGGGCGGCGGGCGTGTGTTTGCGCTGCTGGTGCGGGTGTGTGGGGTGTGCGCTGCAAGGCGCTAGAGAAATGTGGGGGGAACAAACCACCTGCGGGCTGTGTAAGCCCGATGCGGTTGTTTAGAACGGGTGTGGGTGAGGTGCCTTTGTTCCCTGTAGACATGACGCTTTCCTGAGGGAGGATTATGAGAGTAAGTGCGCACGAATGCAAAAAATTATCGCTTTGTTGGTGCGATATTGCACGGAAATGTTGTGCTTTGGCGTCGTATGGCTGCGCAGGGTGGGTGTGAGAGGCGTAGATGTGGCTTTTTGCGGGCGGTGGGGGAGCTTGGTTTTTAGCGCTGCTGCAAGTGGGTTTCTTCTGGGAACCAGTGCTGAGGCCAAGCGGTGAGGTGTTGGAATTTTGCCCAGTCAAAGCCTGCGCCTGGGTCTGCTTTGCGGCCAGGGGCGATGTGTTCGTGGCCTGCGACGTGTTTGAGTGGGTAGTGCGCGGCTATGCTTTTTGCGAGTTGGGTCAGGGCTTGGTATTGGGCTGCTTCGAAGGGGTGGCCTTCGAGTCCTTCGAGTTCGATGCCGATGGAGTGGTCGTTGCAATTGTCGCGCCCGCGCCAGTGGGATGTGCCTGCGTGCCATGCGCGGTGGTTGCAACTGACGAATTGCTGGATGTGGCCTGTGCGCTGTATGACAAAGTGGGATGAGACTTGCAGGCCGCGTATTTGCTGGAAGTAGGGGTGCGCGTCAAAGTCGAGTGTGTTGGTAAAGAGTTGTGCGATGTGGGGGCCGCCGTATTGGCCAGGTGGCAGGCTGATGGAGTGTATGACGAGCAAGTCGATGCTGGTTGCGGCTGGGCGTGTGTTGTAGTTGGGCGAGGGCAGGTGTTGTGCCAGGTTGCACCAGCCTTGTTGCCATTGAGCAGTGGGGGAGTGGTTCATGTTGGTTGGTTGTCGTCGGTTTTGTCGTTGCTGATGATGCCAAGGCGTTCCATGCGGTAGCGGATTTGGCGCAGGTTGAGCCCAAGCAGTGCAGCGGCTGCGGTGCGGTTGAATTGGACTTGGTGGAGTGCGCGCAGGAGCAGGGCTTTTTCGTGGGCGTTGATGAAGTGGTCGAGCTGGCAGGGGAAGGCGACTTCTTCGGCAAGTAAGGGGCGCTCGCTGCTGATGGTGGCGGCTGGTGCGCTGCTGGCTGGGGTGGTTTCTGCGGGGCTGGCGGTGGCAGTGGTGGTGGCAATGCTCGCTGGCGGTGGTGCTGATAGTGGTGCTGATGCTGGGGCTGGCTGCTGGGGGATGTCGTGCAGCAGGTTGGCGCTGAGTTCTTTGCCGTCGCTAAGTGCCCAGCAGCGGTGCAGGGTGTTTTCGAGCTCGCGCACATTGCCTGCCAGGGGGAGGTTTTGCAGGTGTTGCAGAAATTCGGGCTGCATGGTGGGTGGGGGCTGGCCGCTGTCGGCGGTGATTTTGCGGAGCAGCGCTTTGGCTAGTTCGGGGATGTCTTGGCGGCGCTCGCGCAGTGGTGGTACGCGCACGTCTATGACGTTGAGGCGGTAGTACAGGTCTTGGCGAAAGCTGCCAGCTTGCACCATGTCGGTGAGGTTTTTGTGGGTGGCGCTGACGATGCGCACGTCGATGGCGGTTTCTTGTGCTGCGCCTAGCTGGCGGACTTGGCGCTCTTGGATGACGCGCAGGAGTTTGGCTTGCATGGATAGGGGCAAGTCGCCTATTTCGTCAAGGAACAGGGTGCCGCCGCAGGCTGCCTGGAAGAAGCCTTCGCGGTCGGCAACGGAGCCTGTGTATGCGCCTTTTTTGGCACCAAAAAATTCGGCTTCGAGCAGGGTTTCGGGGATGGCGCCGCAGTTGACTGCGATGAAGGGGCCTTGGTGGCGGTGGCTGCAGCGGTGCAAGGCGCGGGCTACGAGTTCTTTGCCTGAGCCTGATTCGCCCAGGATGAGCACGGGAGCCATGCTGGGGGCGACTTTGAGCAAGGTGGCTTTGAGTTGCTGCATCAAGCTGCCTGAGCCTACCATTTCGGCCAGGGCGCTGTTTTGCTGGGCGCTAATGGTGTTGCTTGCGGCGCTGCTGGGCGCAGGTGTGTTGGCGGTGGGGGTGGGTGTGGATGCAGGTGCAGGCGCAGGTGCAGGCGCAGGTGTGGATGTGGATGTGGATGCAGGTGTGGATGTGGATGTGGATGTGGATGTGATTGGGCTTGCTTGCTCTGCCGTATTTGGCTGGGCGGGTGTGTTGCTGGCTGCAACGGCTTGGGCTACGACTTGGCGGAATTGGTCCAGGTTGATGGGTTTGTTGAGGTAGTCAAAAGCGCCTGCTTTGAGGGCGCGCACGGCGTTGTCGGCAGAACCGTAGGCGGTGATGACGATGCTGCGCTCGGGGCGTTGCTGGGTTTGGAGCCATTGCACGAGTTCGAGGCCTAGTCCGTCGGGCAGGCGCATGTCGGTGATGATTGCGTCGTAGCGGTTTTGCTGGAGCAAGTCGAGTGCTTGTTGTACGTCGGCAGCGGTTTGCACTTGGTAGCCTGCGCGTTGCAGGGTGAGTTCGTAGAGGGTGCGCAGGTCGGGTTCGTCGTCAATGACGAGCAAGCGGGCTGCGGGTGTTGGGGTGTTTGTCATGGCTGCTGGCTTTCGTGGGGGGGTGCGTCTGTTGCGTTTGATGCGTCTGTTGATGTGGCTGCTGCGGCTTCTGCGGCTGCTGTGGCGACGGGAAATGTGATGGTAAAGGTGTTGCCTTTTTCTGCGCCTGCTTGCGGGGTGGCGTTGGGGTTGAGGGTTTGCAGTGGCAGGCGATGGTAGTGGATGTCGGCTTGGTGGCGCTGGCAGAGTTCGCGGCAGATGTATAGCCCCAGTCCGCTTGTGCGGCTTGAGCCTGCGGCCAGGGGTTCAAACAGGCGTGCTTGCACCGCGTCGGGCAGGGGCGCGCCACGGCTCCAGATGTGCAGTTGTGCGGTTTTGGGGCTGGTGCTGGTGGCTATGACGATGCTGGCGTTGCTGCCTTGCTGGGCGTGGAGTTGGGCGTTGTCTAGCAGGTTGAAGATGATGCGGCGCAGGTGTTCGGCATCAAAGCGCAGTGGTGTGGCAGGGGCGCTGCAAAGCAGTTGCAGGCTGCCTTGGGGCTGGTTTTGCGCTTGCCATTCTTCGCAGTTTTTTTGTACGCTGCTATCAAGTGGCAACAGTGCGAGTTCGTTAAGGGGCTTGGGTTGCATGCGGGCAATGTCAAGCACGTCGCTGACGATGCGGTTGATGCGCTGGACGTTGTCCAAGACGATGGTGTTGAGTTTTTGTTGAAAAGGCTGCTGGGCTTCTTCGTTGAGCAGTTGGGCGGCTTGGCCTATGGCGGCCAAGGGGTTGCGGATTTCGTGCGCGACTGCGGCTGACATGCGCCCCATGGCGGCGAGTTTTTCGGCGCGTATTTGGTTTTGCAGCTCTTGCATGTCTTGCAGGTAGAGCAGGCAAATGGCTTCGCCTTCATTGTTGCTGTCTTGTTGCGGGGCAGATAGCTGTATGCGCACCATCAGGTGGGTGGGGGTGTCTTCTGCAGAAAATAGCAGCACTTCCGAAGATATGCCTTCGCCTTCTTCAAAGCTTTGCTTGATGAGGTGTTCGAGCGCAGTCATTTGGGCAATGCTGGTAAATGCTTTGCCTGTGAGGTGTGTGTCATCAGGTATTTTCAGCATGTTTTTTGCTGTTTGGTTGATGGCGCGTACGCGCCCGCTGCTGCCTACAACAAGCACGCCGTCGCGTACGTTTTGCATGACCATGTCTTGAATGCGGGTGTGTAGCCGCGCTAGCTTTTGGCTGTGGAGTGATTTGATTTGCTGGGCTTCGTAGTTGCGCACAAGGCGGTGCAGTACCGAAGTCACCAAAAGCATGGCCAGTACGTATAAGGTGATGATGGCGTAGTGCAGTATTTGTTCGTCGTAATCGCGGTTGTGGTATTGGTACAGGCTGCTGGCACCAAGCAGCAAGCTCGACAGGAGCACTGTAAGCAGCGTTGTGCGCCAGCTTCCCAGTACGGCGCAGATGACTGGTGGCAGGGCAAGTAGCGGTGTGTAGTTGGCCATGCCGCTGCGGTCGAAAAACAGCAGCAGGCAAAGTATGGATAGGTCTAGCCCGATGGTGATGGGCCAATAGCGTTCAAAAGGTTGGCCTGCTGCAACGGGCTGGATGTAGAGCCGTGTGGTGAGGGTGGCAGCCAGATATAGCGCGCAAAGTACTGTGAGCCAGCCGTAATGGCTGTCGCGCAAGTACCAAGCCAGAATTTGCAAGGTAAGCAAAAACACGGCTACGGCTAGCCGCGTGGTCATCATGCCAAACCAGATGCGCTCGGTGGTGAAGTTTTTATCAGTTTGCGCAAAAGACTCGTCATCTTCCAGGCTGAGTTGCATCCAGCTTTGTGCTGGGGCAGATTCGGTGTAGCGTACCTCTGGCATGATTTGCGTTGGCGGGTTGAGGTGGTCGTTGGAAAAAGACATGGTGCGGCAAGTGTTGGCGGGTTGAAGATTAGTGCTTGCTGCTATCGGTTGCGTGGGCGTGCGCAGCGCAGCAATACGGGCGGGCAGCATGGTAAAACGCTTCTTGCTGCGCAATGTGTACGCCGCAGTGCTGGCACTGCACCATCATTTGAGGCGGGTTTTTTGGCGCTTGTGCCATGCCACTGGGCAAACCCCGCTGCAATAGCCGTAGCACATAGCGCAGCAGCCAGCGCCAAGACAGGTAAGTCAGCAAGCCGAAAGACACAATGATGAGCAGATACTTCATTCTTATCCTTTTGGTATTGGGCCAGCACAGGCAGCGGGCAAGCAGGCTTGGGGCGCTACGTTTGCCAGAGGCGCATCAATGCAGCAAACTGGCAAGCACAAAAGGGCTTGGCAAGGCTGCTGCAATATCTATGCATAGAGTTTACTGTTCTTGCGAAAGAGAATGCTAGACTTTAGCGCCTTAAAGCCTTGGCAATAAGCAAAGCCGCAACCAGCGCATTGCTTGTTGGCATTGCTTGTTTTTCCCGCGATTGCAGGCATCGGCAGCTCGCCCGTGTATGCAACGCTACAGCCTTTTGTATTTTCACCGCCACCTCTGACTGAAAGCACCGCTATGGCCTCAGCCCTTACCGATAAACTCTCGCGCCTTGTAAAAACCATCAGTGGGCAGGCGCGTATCACCGAAAGCAACGTGTCCGACATGCTGCGCGAAGTGCGCATGGCGCTGCTCGAAGCCGACGTAGCCCTGCCCGTAGTGCGCGACTTTATCGCCCGCGTTAAAGAGCAAGCCTTGGGGCAAGAAGTGCTCGGCTCACTCAAGCCTGGGCAGGCGTTGGTAGGCATAGTGAACCGTGAGCTAGCCGCCACCATGGGCGCAGGCGTGGCAGACATCAACCTTGCCGCCCAGCCGCCCGCCGTGATTTTGATGGCGGGCTTGCAAGGCGCAGGTAAAACCACCACCACCGCCAAACTGGCCAAACACCTGATTGAAAAGCGCAAGAAAAAAGTGCTTACCGTCTCGGGCGACGTCTATCGCCCAGCCGCCATCGAGCAGCTCAAAACCGTTACCAACCAAGTAGGCGCAGAGTGGTTCCCCAGCACACCAGAGCAAAAGCCGCAAGACATTGCCCGCGCCGCACTCGACTACGCCCGCCGCCACTACTTTGATGTGCTACTGGTCGATACCGCTGGCCGCTTGGCCATTGACGAAGCCCTGATGGGCGAAATCAAAGACCTGCACGCCGTGCTCAACCCCGTAGAAACACTGCTGGTAGTTGATGCCATGCAGGGTCAAGACGCAGCCAACACCGCCCGCGCCTTTAAAGAAGCCCTGCCACTTACAGGCGTAGTGCTCACCAAGCTCGATGGCGACGCACGCGGCGGCGCAGCCTTGTCTGTGCGCCAAATTGCAGATGCGCCCATCAAATTTGCGGGCATCAGCGAAAAGATGGACGGCCTTGAAGTATTCGATGCCGAGCGCCACGCGGGGCGCATTTTGGGCATGGGCGACATCGTTGCGCTGGTTGAACAAGTCACCGCTGGCGTAGACATGGCAGCCGCCGAAAAACTCGCAGCCAAAGTCAAAAGCGGCACTGGCTTTGATTTGGGCGACTTTCTCGTGCAACTGCAGCAAATGAAGCAAATGGGCGGCTTGAGCAACCTGGTAGATAAGCTCCCCGCACAACTCGCCAGCAAAGCCAAGATTACCGACCTCGATAGAGCCGAGCGCGAAGTGCGCCGCAAAGAAGGCATCATCTGCAGCATGACCCCGCTAGAGCGCCGCAAGCCCGAGCTCATCAAAGCCACCCGCAAACGCCGCATAGCCGCTGGTGCAGGCGTGCAAGTGCATGAAGTAAACCGCCTGCTCAAAGAATTTGAGCAAATGCGCGACATGATGAAAAAAATGAAAGGCGGCGGCATGATGAAAATGATGAAACGCATGGGCGGCATGGCAGGGTTAGGCGGAGGCATGTTTTAAAAAAAGCCCGCCAGCAACGCAGCACCCCCGCACAACTGCCCCATGCAAAAAGGGGTGCAGCGAAAAGCCATGCAAATTTCAGGTAAACGCAAGGCACAAACCCTAAAATCCGCCAGCAGGAGGATTACCCCATGTTGACTTTACCCACGCGCCGCATACTTGCAGCGTGCAGCACAGCCCTACTCATTGCAGGCTGCGCCACAGCGCCCGAGCCACCAGCAAGCACCACAACACAGCAAACAAACACAGCGCCCGCACCCGTCCAGCGGCAAGGCTGCTTGGGCGAACAAGAAATTGCGCAATGGATTGCCGCCTACACAGCCAAAGAGCAACTCACCGACCCGCCAGAAAACCTCTCCGATGCAGACGCAGCCTGCACCCGCGCCGCATTTCAGCAAAAACTCGGCGAAATACATGGCCCGCTTGCAGGCTACAAAGTCACCTTAACCAACCCCAAAGTACAAAAAACCTTCAACACCAACCAGCCAATTTGGGGCGCTTGGTACCAAGACATGCTCTTGCCCAACCGCAGCAAAGTGCCCGCCAACTACGGCACTTGGCCCGTGCTTGATGCAGGCTTGCTCGTGCGCGTAAAAAGCAGCGCAATCAACCAAGCCACCACGCCAGAGCAAGTGCTCTCGCACATCGACAAAATCACCCCCTTTATCGAACTGGCCGACGTGCTGGTAAAAACCCCCTCAAAACTCACCCCGCAAGGCATGAGCGCCATCAATGCAGGCGCACGCATGGGCGTTATGGGCACAGCCCTAAACGTACCAACCGATGCACGCCAGCAAAAGCGCCTGCTGCGCGAACTAAGCAATATGGTTGTGCGCGTACAAACAGGCAAAGGCAAAATGCTCTCGCGCGGCAAAGGCAGCGACGTAGCAGGCCACCCGTTGCAAACCGTCATCTGGCTCAGCGGCGCACTGCAAGAGCAAGGGCAAGCACTGCAAGAAGGGCAATGGGTAAGCCTAGGCTCCTACTCAAGCATGCTGCGCCCGCAAGCAGGGCAAACCATCACAGCCGTCTACCCAGGCCTTACAGGAGCACGTCCTGTTGAAGTCAGCTTCCAGTAAACGGCAAGCAGCCAACCCGCCCGCGCACACAAAACCATGCGCAACAATCGCATGCAAAGCGTGACAGGCGCAACCCGTATCAACCTGCAAAACACACTGGCTCTGCACCAACACTGGTGCAGCCAGCCGTAAGCGACAAGCCCAATGCCTGAAAAAACACCAGCGCAGCCACAAGCAAGCAGCCTACAACCAAGCAGCCTACAACCAAGTAGTCTGATAGACAGCTTTACCGACGCACTCTGGCTGCAAGACGGCCTCAGCGCCAACACACTGGCAGCCTATCGGCGCGACCTGCGCCTGTTTGCCCAATGGCTACAAAGCCAATCTCCACCAACGGCGCTACACAGCGCCAGCGAAACGCAAATACAGCAATACCAAGCGCACCTATTTACCAGCGCCCACAAAGCCAGCACCGCCAACCGCCGCTTAAGCGCACTCAAACGCTTCTACGCCTGGGCCGTGCGCGAGCGCCACATAAGCCAAGACCCCAGCCTGCGCCTGCAAGCCGCCAAAACGCCATTGCGCGTACCCAAGCTGCTGAGCGAAGCACAAGTAGAAAGCCTCTTGGCTGCCCCCAACTGCAACACCCCTCTGGGTCTGCGCGACCGCGCCATGCTCGAACTCATGTACGCCAGCGGCCTGCGCGTAAGCGAGCTCGTAGCCCTCACACTTTTGCAAATCAGCCCGCTTGAGCAAGTTCTGCGCATCACAGGCAAAGGCAACAAAGAGCGCCTGGTGCCCTTTGGTGCTGTAGCTAGCGACTACTTGCAACGCTACTTGGCTACAGCGCGGCCAGCCCTGCTAGGCGGCAGGCAAACCGAAGCGGTATTCATCACCGCGCGCGGTAGCCGTGCGGGGCAAGCCATGTCACGCGTTATGTTTTGGCAACTGGTTAAAAAATACGCACTGCAAGCAGGCATCCTCGTGCCACTATCGCCCCACACCTTGCGCCACGCCTTCGCCACCCACCTGCTCAACCACGGCGCAGACCTGCGCGTAGTGCAACTGCTGCTAGGCCATGCCGACATCAGCACCACCACCATCTACACCCACATAGCCCGCGAGCGCCTCAAAACCCTGCACGCACACCACCACCCGCGCGGCTAAAGCCCCTTTACGCCCGCCAGCCCTGCACAGGCAAAAGTGCCAAGCAGCAATCTGCAACAAACAAGCTGCATTAAGCAAGCAGCATTAAGCAAACGACAACGCAATCACACCCGAAAGCGCCAACGGAAAAAAGCCACAAACCCCTTGGCGGAGCTTGTGGCTTATGGCTTGTGGCCTATGGCTAAAACAGCCAGGCGTTTACTTACTGGCATTCCTTGCCAGCCGCAGGCTTAAAGCCCTTGGCTTTGGCAGCGGCTTGCTGCATGTGCTCGCCGTGCTTGGTCTTGCCAAAATGCTGCGAGCCTTGGCAGTGGTAAATCTTGCTATCAGTATTTACCCAAACTTGACCAGGTGCAGCAGCAGCGGCGGTGGCAGCGGTTGTATTAACCGCTTTTTTCGCTGGCGCAGCAGCAGTAACAGCAGCAGGCGCAGCCTTCGCAGCAGCAGAAGCAGGCGCTTTTGCAGCAGCAGGAGCGCTAGCAGCGCCAGCGGCCATAACAGTAGAAGCAGCAAACAGGCTCAGAGTAGCGAACAGAACTTTGGATTTCATGGTAAATATCCTGAAAAATATAACAATATTTTGATGTGATGCAGGTGCAAACAAAGCACATACACCGCCATTGGGATTTGTCTGCTGCACGCAGACAGCACAACAGCCAACAGTAAACAAACCACCAATACGCCTCTCGCATCACCCACATTTTTGCGTTTGTGAAATAGTGCAGAAACGTGCGTGCAGTGTAGGGGCGAAAATTAATTTGTAGCAAGTGACTGACAAATTTCTTTCAGGCTAAATTGTTACTAGACAATTACTTTGTAAACGGCGCAAGCAAACCATGTAAAAAACGCAACAACTGTGATGAGTACGCCAATCCCGTTTGTGTTTATGCGCCAATGCGCATTACGCCTCTGCGCAAAAGACGGTGCATAAATGCTTTGCAGCGCCCAGAAGAAAAGCACAAGCAAAGGGCAAAGGGCAAAACCTCTGCCAACACCAGTGTTACTTGGCAAATGCAGCCGCTTGCACGCCTTGCACCAGCCAATCCATAGCCAGAATCTGCGCATCAGGCAAAACCTGCCCTTTGTTTAAAACAACCTTGCCTGTGTTGCTCGTTAAAGGGCCGGCAAACGGGTGTAGCGCACCGCTGGCAATATCGCGCTGGCGGGCAAGCACCTCTTGCTGCACTTGCGCAGGCACTTTATGCCCAAAATCGCCCACCCGCACAGCGCCTTGCTTTACCCCTTGCCAAACATTCTGGCTGCGCCATTGTCCGTTTTGCACAGCACGAATGCGGCCAATCTCGTACTCGCCCCAGTGGTGCGTAACAGCCGCAATCTGCGCATCGGGCGCAAATTTACGCATATCGGAGTGGTATGACACCACAAACTTGCCACGCTCTTGCGCAGCTTGCGCCACGGCAGCCGAAACTGCGTGAAAGCTCAACACATCAGCCCCCTGATTCATCAGCGCCATAGCTGCCTCGCGCTCGCGTGCAGGGTTAAACCACTCGTTAAGCCATACCACCTTCACCTGCGCTTTTGGATTAACCGACTGCATCCCCAACGCAAAAGCGTTAATACCCTGCAACACCTCTGGAATAGGAAAAGCTGCCACATACCCCGCTTGCTGCGACTGGCTCATACGCGCAGCGGCAATGCCTGCCAAATAGCGCCCTTCGTAATAACGCGCGTTTGCAGTAGCCACATTGGGCGCGAGCTTATAGCCAGTAAGCACCTCAAACTTGACCGACGGAAACGCGCGCGCCACCCGCATTGCAGGCTCCATATAGCCAAAGCTGGTAGTGAAAATAATCTGGTTGCCTTGGCGCACCAAGTCGCGCAAAACCCGTTCGGCATCAGCCCCTTCGGGCACATCGGCAACATAAGATGTTTGCACGCCCGCGCCCAGCTCCTTTTGCACCTGCTCACGCGCTTGCTCATGCTGGTAAGTCCAGCCCGCGTCACCAATGGGCGAAACATAAAGCCAAGCTGCCTTTACTGGGGTTTTTGGAGCAGAGCCTCTGCTTGACTCATTAGCGCGTACATTGGCACGCACATCAGCACGCACATTGCCAGACGCTTTGCGCAATGCTGCTGCATCACCCGCGCCAGAAGACTGCGCCGATACAGGCAGAGTAGCCGCAAAAGTTGCAAAAGACGCAAAGGCTGTAAAAGCCACAGCCGATGTAACAAGATGATGGAGCATGATAAGAAAGAAAGCGTTAAAAAACTGCTCCGAAACCGTTTTCGAGAGCAGCCTCAATCGTACTTGCAAAGCGCACACTTAAAACATTGCCCGAACGCAAGCCCAAGCCCAAGCGTAAGTTCAAGAAAACAGCACCGACGCAAGCCGCGCAGACAAAGACAACACAGGGTTTAGTAGTCTACTTAGGCACGACCAAAACGGCTAAGGTGCTTGGTGTGGCTGATGTGATTAAAGCAGTGCATGCACGCATAACGCCACGCCATAACGCCGCGCCGCGGGCAAGGGCGTTATTTACGCAAGAGAGCGCGCACGCGCTTTTGACAAAACGGGCAACGCCGCGCTCTACTTAACGCGCCCAGCAATCGGCAGCAGTAGATGTGCCAGTGCTACTGCGCTTGCCTGTTTGGTTAATGCTCAGGTTGCCACACTGCTCGTCGCTAAATTGGGCATTGAGAGAAGCCGTTAAAGTGAACTCGCCTGCGCTGGCATTTTGCAGAGCAACGCTATAGCGCCCGCCTTCTACGGTTTGCAGGTTAGCAGGCAGGGTGTTTGGGTATGAGCCTTGCGAGGTGGCGGCGCGTTCCATCCACTGCGCGGCTTGCAGCAAGGCAGACTTGGCATGCTGCCTGTGCGTGCGGGTAATGTAGCGGGTGTAGTTGGGAATGGCAATGCTTGCCAAAACGCCAACAATAACAACAACCAACATCAGCTCAATGAGCGTAAAGCCTCTGGCAGCGCGTGCGCGTGCAGATAGGGGCTTGTTGCGAGCGGCTACGGTTGCATTTTGTGCATTTGCATCTTTAGCCAGAAAAGTATTGGCGGCAATATGAAACATGAAGTATTCCAATGTGTTTTTAAAATAATTAACATTATTTGTCAGGTCGTGCAAATATGCACGACCTGATGATTTTGCATTGCTTATACGGTGCAATTTGAATAGCTAATATTAATATTTAATGTTAATGGTTAATATTAAAGGGCTTACTTGATAATGCGCCAGCCAACGAATTTACCCGGGAATCTTGGAAATTCACCGCCCTTTTCGCCCGTTGCATCTCTAAATTTGCCAGGGCCACTATGCACTGGCGGGCTGCTGCCTTCAATTTCAATGCGGTTGGCTTTTGCTGGCTTGCCAGCGTTAATGTCAAACCCTGCAATCCAAACGGGCAGATTCGGGTTCTCGCCAGTAAATACGTTTAGCAAGTTAAATACATATCTCGCACCCGAGTAGTTTTGGCTTACGCCGCACACCTCTGGTTGAGAAGCGTCGCCTTCTCTGTGCTCGCTGGCAACGTTGGTAGAAAAGAATTGAACCACGTTATCTCTGGCAAGCATAGGTGTTTCTAGCACTTTGGCTGCATTGTCGTTTCTGATTTCAGGGAAATCAATATACCAGCCCAGGCTGTTGCTCGCTATTTTGCTAGAGCTTGTTGTGCCTTTAAATACACGGTGCGTCGCATCTTGCTCCATTGCGGGGTTGCTTTGCCAGTGCAGTGCGGCAAAGCGTGAGCCAGAGCCGGCAGCTCTTACCTGGCTATTTACAGGGGCAGCGGTGCTGGTATCAAGAGAAACGTCGCCCGTATCGGTAAACGAGAATTTTTGCAAGTCACGTATGCCGTAAAAGCTGTTGAGCCTATTGCCGTGTCTGTCAAGGCTAGCAGCGTTGTGGTCGGCAGCATCGTTCATGTTGAGGTTGCGCCCTGTGCCAAAAGCCACCATCAAGCCGCCATTGGGGTGCGGCAGCACCAGCGGTGCAGCGGTAATGGCTTGGCGGTATGCCGTAGCGGGGTCTGATTGGGTTCTCGTCGGCAAGCCTTGCGCGGTAAACAAGGGGTGGCCGCCTAGCCCCACGCTCCAGCGGGTAGCGTTGCTGCTGGAGATGTCAAACTTCCACATATTGCCCTGCAAGTCGCCTGCATACACCACATCGGCAGTGCCGTCGCCGTTGAGGTCTATCGGTGTAGGGGCTGATAAGCCATTGCTGTCGTTAGAGGCGGTTGCGGCGGGTCTGGCATCGCACATGCTTGTTGCTGTACCAGAGCCGCAGGCATCTATTTTGTAGAGCGTTTTGTTGCCTTCAAGGCTTTGCACCAGCAGCACGGGGCGGCCGTTTTCGCTGTTAATGCCGTTGCCCATAATCACTGCCCACTGCTTGCGGCCGTTGTTTTCAGTGCTTGGCAGGTTGATTTGCACAATTTGCGCAGATTTGGTGACATCGGTGCTGGTAGTGGAATGTGCGCCAATTTGCTGGCCTATATCAGCATCTGTGCCTGCGGTTCGGTCTACCAGCACAATGTCTTCGGCATTTTTTTCGCTAAATTTGCTGGGGTTGGTTACATCAAGTACATAGTAGCCTTTGCCGCCCGCGCCGAGCGAGCCCACCAGCACAGTGCGCCAGCCGTTGAGCTTGCCAGCGCCGCTTTCATCAGCCATTTCTTCGATTTGTGCATCGCCCGAAAACAGTGCACCGTCTACAAAGTACTGGTGTTCGTAGTCTCTGTGCAAATAGTGTTGCAGTCGGGGCAAGATGCCGCGCGGGATGTAGGCAATTTTTTCTACGCCTGTGCCCGGGTTGCTTGGCGTAGAAGCGCCTGCATCAAAGCCGTGCAGCATGCCATCGTTAGCGCCTGCATAAACCATATGCGTGCGGCTTTTGATTGCGTCTGCAAAGTAGCGGTAGTCTTTGCCTTTGTAGAGCCCGCCCGTGGGCTTGCCTACCAGCGCCAAGCCAGAGTTTACGATGTCGCCCAGCGGCTTGCCGCGCATGGCATTGACTTGCTCTTGGCTGAGGTTTACATCGGTTCTTTTGGGTGAACTTTTGTCGTCGAGGTCTTTGATTTCTTTCCAGGTAAAGGCTTCGCCTTCGTTGTCGATAAAGGTAAGTATGGTTCGGTTGCCAGCGGTTGGTATGCTGCTTGTGGCTTTGGGGCTTGCGCCATCTTTGCCCCAGTCACCCGTGCGCCAAAAGTCGATTTGGCCAGTCCAGCTGTTGTTTTTGGCATCGTATTTAGAGATGTAGACCATGGTATCGCCAGTCAGGTTAGAACTGGAGCCACTGGTTTTTACATCAGCTTTGGAGGAGCTGTCCGCCGTGATGGTGGCAAGAATATCCACAAAAGCTGATTTAAGAGCATCGCCCGATTGGGCAGCGTAAAACTTGCCCCTGCCGTTGTAGGCAGCATGCCAGAGGTCATAGCGTGCATTGGCGTAGTGGGTTCGCCAGTTTCGTGTGCCTCCAATCAAGTTGCTATAAAAATCACCCTTATACATATAGTCTTTGGGGTCGCTATAGTAGCCCCCAACAGCTTGACCCTTTGCATCAACGCGCAGCAGTTCGCCAAGGCTTGCAACATCGCCAAAACCAACGGTATAGGTTTGCAGGTTTTGCCAGGTAGCGGGGTTATTTTTTGGGTTCCACCACTCGGGCACTGTTTTGCTTCCTGTTACTGTGCCATTGGTGCTTCTTTGAGAAATAACTTCATCGCCAAGCTGTTTGATAACAGGCTTGATGTTGTCATCCAAGTCTGGGCGCAAGTCTGTTGCCCAGTAGCTAAATGCCAAGTCGGCAAGCGGGGTTTGGCTAGCATAAGTTTTATCTTTTACTGAGGGATAAATTTCGCCAGAATTATTCTGCGCTAGAGAGAGTGTGTAAGGTGTAGTGGGTGCGTTGCGTGTAGAAGCAGTTAATCCAGATAAAAGTGGCACTCTCTTTGGAAGCTGGGCATCGGCGTGGCTTGCTTCTTGAGCCGCATAGTTAGGCGAAGCAAGTGCCGCACCAGGGATGTTGTTAAATGCTGTTGGATAGTCATTCCAGTCACCGTCAGTCATCAAAATATGCACGGTGCGGCGGCAATCTAGCCCTTCTAGTGGGTCGTATTGGTAGGTTTTGCCGTGGTAATTGTAAGTTTTTGGCAAATTACTACCGCCCAGTATGGGGGTGGCATGGTAGGCAGGAGTATCACTGTAAGCGTCTTGAATAGTAATATCTTTGTAGCCAGCGGTATATAAGCCTGCACTTATTTGTGCAAAGCGTAAGGGTGTCCAAGAGTTTGCTGTTAAGGATTTATTCCATTTCTCGAAGTTTTCTTTATGTTCGCCTGCAAAGGGCTTCATAAGCGAGTCAAGAGTTGAAAAGGCTTTCCGGCTAGGGTAAGTACTAAGGTCTGAAAGTTTTTGGTAAGCCAAGCGAAACTCGCCGGTGTTGTAGGGTTGAAAAGCGTTAGCTACAGATTGTTTTAAGGCCTCCATGCGGGTGATGCGTTTGCCATCTATGATTGCGCTTGCATCCATACTCCCCGAGTCGTCCAGCGTAAGAATGATGTTGGGCGTTGGCTCGGACGTGCTTCTTTGCACGGGTGGTGTTTGGCTAATTTGAATGGCTGCGTGGCCTAGGCTTATGCTGCTTGCAAGCAGCGATATAAGGGCGGCACGGGCGGCGCGGGCGATGGGGTGGACGCGGAAGTCAGGGGTTTTTTTCATGGTGTGCCTCTGTGGTGCTTCAGGTTAAATCGGTTTGGCGCTGTGGCTGCCTTGGCTTGTGTTGCTACTTGTGGTATTTGTTTGGGTGGGCTGGCTTTGGTTTTTTATGGCGCGGGAGTGGGAGCTGCTGTTTGAATGGCTTGCTCTACTACGGGCACATAAAAGCTGCGCAGGGTGACTTGGCTGCCGTCTTTTAGGCCTTGGGCGCGTACGGTGATGCGGTAGATAAAGGGGTAGCTTGCGTCTGGCTCAATAAGGGGCATGCCAGGCGCAGGGGTGACTTGGCCTTGGCCGTAGCGTTTTAGGTCTTTGCTATAGCGAAATATCTCTACCCAGTATTGGCCTTTGTCGCTCAAGCCAAGGTTGGTGTCGCCTGCTTTGGCGCTGCCAGCAAAGTCGCTGTAGCTAAGCGCAGTTTCTTTGCGCATTTGGATATCATCACGCGCGCCGCGGGGCTTGGTCATGATGTAGTCGGTTTGGAAGACGCGGGCATCGGGTGTGACGGGCATGCAGATGCCTTTGGGTGTGCTGCTATCGGCAGCGCCTGCGCCGCATTGGTTGGCCAGGTTGGTGGCAAGCTCGGTAAATTCTTCTTCGTTGCGCGGGAAGCGGCAATCGCTTTTGCTTTTGTCCAAGGAGCAGTGTGGGCCTTGTTCGTAGATGCTGTTGGCTGCGTGCTGCATGAGTGCTTCGGCGGCGGCGTTGGCACGCTGGATGTCTGCCTGGTTGCCTACGATGCTTTCGTTAAAGATGCCCACGCGCATGCCGCCAAGTACGAGCAGCAGGGTTAAGAGCAGCAAGATAAAGACGGTAAAGAGCGAAGCACCGCGCTGGGTGGCGCGTGGGTGTGCGGCAAGCACAGGGCGGCGGCTCAGTGGGGGGCGTGGGGCGCTGTGGTGGGGCATGGTGTGTGGGTGCATGGCGAGGGTTGTTTTTGGCAATGGGGGTGGTTACAGCGAGGCGCTGTTGCGCAATTGAAATACGTTGCGTGCTACGCGGTGCAGTTTGCCGTCGTTGGGTATTGGATTGCCTGCGCAGCTTTTTATGCTGGTGCTGGGGGCGGTGGAGGCAGCTTTGGTGGCTTCGCCTGTGATGTGCAGGCAAACTTCAATGCCATCTATGCCTGCCCAGCCTTCAGAGCTGGCGGCAACTTCATTGGCTGTGAGAATGCGTGATACCGAGCCGTTGTTGCGCAGGTAGCGTACTTTGAATTCGGCTATGTTGCTGGCAATGGGCTGTGATGCAGCAATGGCATCAGGGGTGACGCAGATAAGGTTCGTCGCACCTGCGCTTGTGCTTGTGCGCAGGGTGCTGACTACTTGCATGGATTGTGCCACTGGGGTAGAGCCAGTAGGTAGCGGGTATTGAATAGCGCCTTCGCCAGCGCAGTTTTGCGCCATGCCTTGAAAGGTGTTTGCCGCTGTGCCTGCAGGGGGCTGGCTGTAGGTGAAAGTGATTTGGTCGAAGTTGGGGGCGTTGGTTTTGCCTTGCACTACGATTTTGCGCTGTGTGGCGCTTGCACCATTGAGGCCGGCAAAGTCTTGGTAGCGCACGGGCAAGAGCAGCTCATCGGCGTTGCCGCCAGCAGGGGTGAGGCTGGGCTCGAGGTTGCGTGCGCCAGCTTGCTTGATTTGCTCGGCTATGACGTTCATAACCATGTTGGTTTCTTGCTCGAGGCGTGCGCTATCAACGAGGGTAACGCTAGAGACCTTGGTCATGTAAACCGTGCCGATGGCGGCAAGGGTAACGAGTAGGCCAACGGTGATGCCTACCATGAGCTCAACCAAGGTCATGCCGCGCTGCTGCGCACGTTGCTGCTTGAAGGTTGCAGGCTGTGTGGTGTGGTGTGGTGTGCTAGACATGGCTGTGCTCATATTTCAAGGTATTGGATGTGGCAGATGTAGCCGTTTGGGCAGATGAGGTTGCCTGCTTCGTCTTTGAGGGTGAGGCTGCTGTGCAATGGGGCAGCGCCGCCAGAGGTGGATGCTTCGCCTGCTTTTTCGTTGAGCTTCCAGGCTACGACGACGCGTAGCTGGTTGCTATAGGTGGCGGTACTTGTGCGGGTGATGCTGCCGCGCCCTTCTGGTAGTGCGCTTTTGAGGGAATTGCGCCATTGCCATGTGTCGCATTGAGCCACTTCGGCGGCGCTGCTTTCGGTTTTGTTGCAGACGGCAGGCGCGGTGCTGGGGGCTGCTTCGAGGTTTTCGACGTTGTAATTGTCGGCAAGTGCGGCAGCGCGGTTGAGCTTGATGCGCTCGCCCAAATCGACAATTTGGCGTATGGCTGTGGCGCGGCTGTTGGTGGTGCGGGTTTCAACCAGCATGCGGGTTTGGGCTGCCAGCAGACCCAGAATGCCCAGCGCGAGCACGACGAGTGCCGCAAGAGATTCAAGCAGGGTAAGACCGCGCTGGCGTTGCAGCGCTGCGCTGGCTGGGGCTTGGGTGTGTGGCTTGGGTGCTTTGCGTTTCATGGCTAAGGGTGTCATGGCTGGTGCGTGTTGGTTTGTGTAGTGTTAGCAGTTGGGCGAATCTGGCATGCGTTTGATGCGGCCTGTGCGCGCCAAACACAAAGTGGTGGTGGCGCTGGAGGCTTGTCCTCTTTCTTTGGGGGAGATGACGAAGCGCCCTGGGGTGCCGTTGGCGTAGCCAGAGGGGTTGAAAGCAACGTATGCGTCACCGCTGCCTGTGCCGCCGCCTATGTGCATAACAGTTATCTCTTTAAATTCGCCGCCTTCGCGCAAGATGGGCTCGCCTCGGCTCAAGGCGTTATCGCGGTTGGTATCGGCAAAGACTATCCAGCCGCATGACCATTCTTGATCGGTTACTCCAGGGCGGCAGCTTTTATTTTGCGTGTTTTGAAGCACAACGGGGGCGGCTCTGCGTACGGCTTCGGTGCGCGAGTAGTTGATAGCGTCGCTGAGTTCGTCGTAGGCGTTGTTTACGCGGGAGCGGTCAAATATGCCTTGCATGCTTGGCAGGGCAATGGCTGCGAGTATGCCAAGGATGGTGATGACCACAAGCAGCTCGATGACGGTAAAGCCGCTGCTGGCGCAGGGTTTGCCCGTGCGTATGCAGCGCTGCTGCGCTTGCTTTGTTGGCTGTGGCAAAAAGGGCGTGGGTGTGTGCTTCATGCCCGTTATTAGAGCATGTGTTTTTGCTCTAAGGCAGTGTGGCGGGGCGAAATGGGGACGAAAGGCGCGTTGTTGGTGACAAACGGCACAGTTTGCGTGTGTGGTTGCTGCGGCTGTTGTTGCTGCGCAAGGGTTGGCTGGCGGAGGTGGGGGCTGGGGCGCTAGGCTTGGGCGCTGTGTTTGGTGCGTGCGCAGTATGTGTGCAAGCATGGGTGCGGGGAGCCTGCGATGCTAACTACCACCGCGCCAACCCCGCGCATTTGCTTGGCAGCCTTCATGACGGGCGGCTTTGGCGTTGTTTTTATTTTTTGTTGCAGCAGTCGGGCTTGCTGCAGTGCCCGTACAGGCTTAGGGCGTGGTCTACCAAGTGGTAGCCTTTGGTGGTGGCAATGTTGCTTTGGATTTTTTCAATGTTGGGGTCGAAAAATTCTTCAACGTGGCCGCAGTCAAGGCAGACGAGGTGGTCGTGGTGCTGGCCAAGTTCCAGTTCGTAGATGGCTTTGTCGTTGTTGAAGTTGCTGCGCCGCAGTAGCCCTGCTTGCTCAAACTGGGTAAGTACGCGGTAAACGGTGGCTAGGCCTACGTCTGATTCTTGCTGTATGAGCAGGCGGTATACGTCTTCGGCGCTGAGGTGGCGCTCTTGGGATTTTTGAAAGATTTCAAGTATCTTCAGGCGCGGGCCAGTGGCTTTGAGGCCAGAGTTTTTGATTTCGTCAAGCGGGCTTGTGGCTTGGGTGGGGGCATTGGTCGTGCTCATGCTTTGTTACCAGTTTCAGTTACCAGTTAGGCGATTGGGTGGCAGTGCTACAGGTGGGCTGTATTTGCGCCCACACGGGCTGCGCTGCCGCTACAATGTCCACGCAAGACGTTTTTGTGTGTCCTGCGCCTTGCATCATCATAATCCTTTTGCTATTTTCAGGCTTACTTTCATGAATTTAACCTCTTTTGGCGTTTTGCCTTTTTTGCGTTTGCGAGGCGTTGCTGCTGCCGCTTTGGTGTGCGGGGCAGTTGCGCTTTCGGGTTGTAGCAGTGTGGGTATTTATAAGCCCGAGGTGGTGCAGGGCAATCTTGTTTCCAAAGAGCAAGCCAGTGCTGTGCAAGTGGGCATGAATCGGGCGCAGGTGCGCCAGATTATGGGCACGCCCTTGATTACGGATTTGTTCCGCGCAGACCGTTGGGATTATGTTTTTACGGTTAAAAACCGCCAAGGTTTGGAGCCGCAAAAGTATGCGGTAACGGTGTTGTTTGTGGGGGACTTGGTTTCGCGCATAGAAGGGCGTGATGATTTGCCCAGCGAGCAGGATTTTGTTTCCATGCTTAGCGGTGAGAAAACATACAAGCCGCGCGATTTGGAGGCAACGCCAGAGCAACTGGCACGCTTTGCCGAGCGCAACAAGCCCGCCAATGCAGTGCAGCCTGCTGCTACTGCGCCTGCTGCAACTACTTACGCGCCGTTGCCACAATGAGTACTGTTACTGAAAATATCCGCGTCGCAGTGGTTGGCGCTGGTGGGCGCATGGGGCAAATGCTGATTGAGGCAATTGCTGCGGCTGATGATTGCGTGCTGCATGGCGCTTTTGACCGTGCTGATAGCGCCTTGCTGGGCAGCGATGCCAGCGCATTTACGGGCAAGCCGTGCGGTGTGCTGGTGTCGCCTGACTTTGCACAGGGCTTGGCTGGCGCACACGCGCTGATTGACTTTACCCGCCCTGAAGGCACGCTGGAGCATTTGGCTGCTTGTCGCAAGCTGGGCGTGAATATGGTGATTGGCACAACAGGTTTTAGCGAGGCGCAAAAAGCCCAGATTGCCGATGCAGCCAAAGACATTGCCATTGTGATGGCGCCCAATATGAGTGTGGGGGTGAATGTTACTTTCAAGCTGCTGGAGATGGCTGCCAAGGCGCTGTCTGAGGGTTATGACATTGAAGTCATTGAAGCGCACCACCGCCACAAGGTAGATGCGCCCAGCGGCACGGCGCTGAAGATGGGCGAAGTGATTGCCGAGGCGCTGGGGCGCGATTTGAAAGAGTGCGCCGTGTACGAGCGCTATGGGCATACGGGCGAGCGTGAGCCATCAACCATTGGTTTTTCTACGATTCGCGGCGGCGATATTGTGGGCGACCATACGGTACTGTTTGCAGGCACGGGCGAGCGCATTGAGATTACGCACAAATCAAGCAGCCGAGCCACTTACGCGCAAGGCAGCTTGCGTGCAGTGCGCTGGCTGGCGGGCAAGCAAACGGGCTTGTTCGATATGTTTGATGTGCTGGGGCTGCGTGGCAAGGGTTTGTAAAGCATCCTGCCAGGCCGCGTACAAGGCAAAAGGGCTTGTTGCGAAACAAGCCTTTTTTATGGGCAAGGCGGCGTGCCTGTTGCACAATGCACGTTTGCCAGTTGTTTTAAATGCTCAGTTTGAGAGCTAAAGGTTATGCAACAAAAAATCACCAACCCCTATGCCGCGCAGGGCTCATGGCGCAGTTTTTTGCGCGACGCTTGGCGTTTGAGCCTGCCGTATTTCAAATCGGGCGAGGGCTTGCGTGCTCGCCTGATGCTGGCGCTGATTGTGGCGCTGAATTTGGGCACGGTGTATATGAGCGTGCAGTTCAACAGTTGGTATAACGTGTTTTACAGTGCGCTGCAAGATAAAAACGTCCCTGTGTTTTGGCAGCAGATGGGCAAGTTTGCATGGTTGGCCTTTATTGCCATTGTGCTGGCGGTGTATAAGTTTTACATCACGCAGTTGCTCAACGTGCGCTGGCGTGCCTGGATGACGCGCACCTATATGGACAAGTGGCTGCATAACTACCGCTATTACCACCTTGAGCTGCTGCGCCAAAGCAGCGGCACCGAGCTGGCAGACAACCCCGACCAGCGCATTCAGGAAGATATCAATAGTTTCACATCCACAGCACTTTCCATGAGCATGGGGCTGCTCAATGCGGTGGTAACGCTGGTATCGTTCATTGGCATTTTGTGGACGGTTTCAGGCAGCATCAGCTTTGTGCTGGCAGGTAGCAGCTACACCGTGCCTGGCTATATGGTGTGGGTGGCAGTGGCTTATTGCGCTGTGGGAAGTGTGATTACGCACTTTATCGGGCGCGCGCTGATTCGGCTTAATTTCTGGCAAGAATGGCGCGAGGCTGATTTTCGCTACGGGCTGGTGCGGGTGCGCGAGTACAGCGAAGCCATTGCCTTTGATCGGGGCGAAGCCGCTTCGCGCGCGCATCTGGACGGCAGCTTTGGCGCGGCGTTGAGCAACTTTGTGCGCTTGCTTAAAACGCAAAAACGGCTGGTGTGGTTTACCTCGTTTTTTCAGCAAGCGGCGATTATTTTCCCGTTTTTGGTGGCTGCGCCGCGTTACTTTAGTGGCGCAATCAAGCTCGGCGGGGTAATGCAGATTGCCAATGCCTTTGGCAAGGTGCAAGATTCACTGAGCTGGTTTGTAGACAGCTACTCCGATTTGAGCAGTTGGCGCGCAACGACCGAGCGCCTGGCCAGCTTTGGGCAGGGCATGGATTGCACGGCTGCGCAAATGCAGCAAAGCCAAGCAAGTCAAGCAGAGCGGGCAGAAAAAGCGCCTAGCACGCTTGCTGCTGGCTTGCAGTACAGCGAAGCAGGCAACAGGCTTGAATTGCATAGTCTGCAATGCTATTTGCCCAACGGTAAATTGCAGGTGCAAGCGCAAGAGTTGTATATGCAGCCAGGCGACACGGTGCTGCTGCAAGGCGAATCGGGCAGTGGCAAATCTACCCTGCTGCGGGCGCTGGCAGGTATTTGGCCGCTGGCTGCTGGCCGTGTGGTAGTGCCTGAGCACAGCATGTTTTTGCCGCAACAATGCTATTTGCCCATAGGCAGCCTGCGCGCGGCGCTGACCTACCCGCAGGCGGCCGATGCCTACAGCGACGACGCATTGCGCACCGTGCTGGAGCAAGTGCAAATGGGGCATTTGGCGGCTGCGCTGGATGTGGCTGATAACTGGAGCCACAAGCTCTCGGGCGGCGAGCAGCAGCGTGTAGCCATTGCCCGCTGCCTGCTGAAAAAGCCGCGCTGGATTTTTGCCGATGAAGCCACCAGCGCACTCGATGAAGACAAACAAGCCGCGCTTTACGCCATGCTGGTTGATACCGTGCGGCAAGCGGGCGGCGGCATGCTGTCTATCGCCCACCGCCAAAGCGTAACGGCGTACCACGCCAAGCGCTGGCAATTGCAGCGGCTTGAGGCAGGCGCGGCGTATAGCGTGGTAGATACGGGGCAAATTGGCAAAACCACCCTTTGAAGCAAGCGATTTATATATCTTCTTGAAGCGCTTGCGGCGTTTCGGCGTCTTTGACTTGCAGCAAACCGATGAGTTGCTGCAAGTCTTGCTGCAAGCGCGTTAAGGCGGCGGGTGCAAGTTTGCCTAGAGCCATAGGCAAGCCGCCCGAAAAAACTTCAGGCACTTGCGTTAATACGTCTTGCCCTTGCTCGGTGCAATACAGCTTGACATTGCGTTTATCAATATCACAGCGTTCAGCACAGACCAGCCCCTTGTCTTGCAAGGCTTTAGCCAGATTGCTGGCCGAGGGTTGGCTTAAATCCATGGTTTTAGCCAGCGCATTCATGCCGATGCCTGCATGTGCGCGGATAACGCCCAGCGCCCACAATTGCGCGGTGCCAATGCCCGTTTCGGGGTCGACCGCTTTGTAGTTGAGTCGCACAGCCGCATAAATTTGCCTGAAGCTGCGCAACACCTGCATGACTTCAGGGGAGTGCTGCACGGATGTTGTGTCTCTCTTAGCCAGATGTAACGGGGTGCTTGGTGGTGAGTTTCAAGCACAGGAAAATATAGGGAGATGGTAGCCCCTAATGGCGAGCAATATCAAGAAAAAAGTAACAAGCCTTGAACTATAAACATTTCTACAAATATAATCCGCACGAAACAGATAGTAAGCAAGCGTAATCTTTCGTCCTGTTCACACTTAGGAGATCATATGTCAAACCTGCTGAAATTTTTTGATTTAGACAAGCCCATTGCCTGGCGCACCGAAATTTTAGCGGGGCTTGCGGTGGCGATGACGATGATTCCAGAATCGCTCTCGTTTGCGATATTGGCAGGCTTTCCGCCTTTGTCGGGGCTTTATGCGGCTTTTATTGCGGGGCTGGTTGCGGCTTTGTTTGGCGGGCGCCCAGGGTTGATTTCGGGCGGTGCTGGCGCAACAGTGGTAACGCTGATTGCGCTGATTAAATCGCACGGGCTTGAATACGCCTTTGCAGCTGTGGCATTGGCTGGCGTGATTCAGATTATCGTAGGCATATGCAAGTGGGCAAAATACATCAGGCTGGTGCCAGAAAGTGTGATGTACGGCTTTGTAAACGGCTTGGCTGTGATTATTTTCAGCGCCCAGCTTCAGCAGTTTTTTACGGTTGATGCAGCAGGGCAGAAGGTTTTGCTGCAAGGCAGCGCCATGTTTACCATGTCTGCACTGGTTGCATTGACGGTTGCCATCACATTTCTCTTTCCCAAAATCACCAAAAAATTTCCATCCTCGCTGGCAGCCATCATTGTGGTGTTTGCGGTGGTGCTGATTTTTGGCATTGAAACCAGAACCGTAGGCGATATTTCAGCGGTAAGTGGCTCGCTGCCACCCTTTCATATTCCAGCAATTCCATTTACATGGGAAACCTTCGTATTGATATTGCCCTACGCTGCCATTGTTGCTGTTGTGGGTTTGACTGAAGGGCTGCTTACGCTCAATTTGGTAGATGAAATTACCGAAACCAAAGGCAACGGCTCGCGCGAAAGTCTGGCGCAAGGCGCGTCCAACATTCTGAACGGCTTTTTCACAGGCATGGGCGGCTGCCCCATGATTGCGCAAACGCTGGTCAATATCAACGCGGGCGCACGCAGCCGTGTGGCAGGCGTGGTGGCGGCGCTGGCCATTATCTTTATCGTGCTGGTGGCTGCGCCCGTGATTGAATTGATTCCTATGGCTGCACTTACGGGCGTGATGATGGTGGTTTCATTCTTCACCTTCAAATGGAACAGCTTCAAAATCCTGAACAAAATGCCCTTGCAAGACGTGCTGGTGATGATTGTGGTAACCGCTATTACCATCATCTGGCATAACCTGGCCTTGGCTGTGCTGGTGGGCATTATCATTTCCGCGCTTTCGTTTGCATGGAAAAAAGCCATTGGCATTCAACTCAACCCAGCAATGCAAGCCGATGGCAGCAAGCACTACGCACTCGAAGGCGATTTGTTTTTTGGCTCGGTGGGTGACTTTGAAAAAGGGCTTGATGTAAAAAACGACCCAGCAGTGGTGGTTATCGACTTCACGCACAGCAACATTGCTGATATGGGTGCTTTGGAGTCGCTCAACAAAATGGTTAAAAAATACCAGGCGCTGGATAAACAATTGCGGGTGAAAAATCTGGATGAAAAATCCAGACTGCTGCTGAAAAAAGCCGCTGATTTAAGTCTGATTCAAGAGGTTTGAAGAAACGTTTACTTATTTCAGGTTTGCATAAAAAAGCACAATCGTTCGTCACTCCCGTGCAGGTTGCTTGCGCAATGTAACTTTCGTAAGGTTTCAGTGCTTTCTTGCCACTTTGTGCGCAGTTTTGTAACGGCAGACAAGCAATGCCAAATAGCTTGTCTGTGCGAAAAATAGCCGCCTGCCTGCGGGTTGCGGGCGCTTTGTGCCATGCAAAAGGGCTTGGGCATTGCATTCAATGTAAGCTGAAGATAAAAACACTTAAGATTATTTTCAGGTTTCTGCAAGCCTGAATCCCTAGAATGCCAGCAAAGATAGCAGCGACCTTGCTGCTGTGCATTGCTTTTCAGAGGCATCGCCATTGCCTATAGCGGCAATACTTGCGCCAATTGCAAGGTACACAGCGTACGCGAAGTACGCACAGTGCGCACGCAAGGCGTATACAAGGCGTATACAAGGCGTATACAAAAGGTATACCAAGCGATGCTCTGCCTTTGTCAAACAAACAACGGAAAATTTATGCCCTATATGGCTACTACGACGGTGCTGGTTGTGAGTCCAGACCAAACCCAAACTGTTTCTATCAGCCCGCGGCTGCTGTATGCCGCCAAGCCTTTGCTGGCTACGCTGGCCGTAATTGTCGCTTTGCTGGCTTTGAGCTTGGGCGTGCTGGGCTGGCGCTATTTCAGCATATATGAACGGCATACAGCCAAGGTGGAGCAGCTGCAGCAGCAAGTCACCCAACTGGAAAATTTCACATCGGCTGAAGTCAATGCCAAGCTGGCAGCGCTGCAAAAATCGGAACAGATGGTGGTTGAGCTGCAAAAATACCTCAATGCCCGTGGCATTCGCGTAAAGCCTGCCGTGATTACGCCTGTGCCAGGCAAGCCTGTTGCTGCTGCTGGCGGCCCTTTGCGTGCAAGCAGCAATGCAGCCGCGTTTACGGGCAATTTTGCAGGCGATGCACAAAGCATATTGCAAGCCATTGAGCGCACACCGCTGGGCGTGCCGCATGGCGGGGCGCTGACATCGCTCTTTGGCAACAGGGCCAACCCCTTTACTGGGCGTGGCTCGGAAGAGCACGGCGGGATTGACTTCAAAGGCAATACAGGCGAACCCATACGCGCTACGGCAACGGGCAAGGTTGCCTTTGCCGGGGTGCAGGGCGGCTATGGCAATGTGGTGCGCATTAACCACGGCAACGGCTACGAAACGGTGTTTGCCCACCTCTCGGCCATTAAGGTGCAAGTGGGCGATACGGTTAAATCTGGCGATGTATTGGGGCTGCTTGGCTCAACTGGGCGCTCAACGGGGCCGCATTTGCACTACGAGGTACAGCGCAATGGCCAGCGGCTCGACCCTGAGCAATTTTTGAGCCTCAATGCGCCCTTTACGCCCAATCCTTGAACTTGCGCGTAAACACGCTGTGCTAAACACACGCAGCCACTAAAACCGACTAGAACCGATAAGAACTAACAAGAAACCAAGAGAATAAACAATGTTTGGCAGTAAAAAAAACAAAGAACCCAGCATGCCTGCGCTGAATCAACCCGTTGATACGCTCATTTCCCAGCATTGTGTAATTGAGGGCAACCTCATCACGCAAAACTCCATCAAGCTAGATGGGCGCGTGCACGGCAACTTGCTGGCCAAAGGGCATGTGATTGTTGGCGAGAGTGGTGTGGTGCAAGGCGATATACAAAGCACTGATTTGCTGGTGTTTGGCCGCATTGAGGGCAATGTGCGCGCGCAAAGCGTGCAGCTAAAGGCAACTGCGCATATTCTTGGCAATATTGAAACCGAAATTTTTCAGGTTGACCCAGGTGCGCACTATCAGGGCGGAGTGAGTATGGGCAAAGCGGGTGCTTTGCCTGCGCTGCCCGATGGCTCAGGCGAAGCCGCTTAAAGCTATTGCGCTGCGCAACAAAAAGCAAATAATCGCACTGCATCAACAACGCCAGCATGGCAGATATGCCACGGCTGGCAACAGCAGCAGCAACAGTAGCAGCAATAACAGCATCTACGAATTTGCCTTTAAAAACAAGCGCATCAAGGCAGACTTGATGAAAAGCCTGCCTTCCAGCGCTTGTCTTGTCTGTTTTGCCTGCTTAGTTAGCTTGGCTGCCTTAGCTGCCTTTTATCGTGTAGAGAGGTCGGCGGGCGTGTAAATGCTCTGGTCGGCATACACCGTATCGAGTGGAAAGCGGTGGCCGTCGAGATAATCATGCAGTGAACGTAGCACCATAGGGCTGCGGTGGCGCGAGGCGCTGTTGGTGATTTCTTCGGGGCTCATCCACAGGGTACGGGTGATGGGGGGGTCGAGCTGGCGGTTGGGATGAAAATCGCCTAAAGTGCCGCAAAAGGCAAAGCGCAAAAAGCTCAGGTCACGCAAAACACCCGTGCGCGGGTCAATGCCGCGATAGCGCGAGAGGTAAATGCCAACCAGCGCAGTAGGCGTGAAGTCAAAAGCGGTTTCTTCCAGTACTTCGCGCACGCAGCCTTGGGTGAGTGATTCGCCACAATCGAGATGGCCAGCGGGGTTGTTAAGCACCAGCCCGCGCGATTGGCGTTCTTCAACCAGCAAGAAGCGGCCATCGCGCTCAATTACAGCGGCTACAGTGACACGGGGAGTCCAGCGTTTTTCCATGTGCGCAATGATACTTGCTTATTGCTTTTTAACCCGCGTAGAATTGCACCATATTCCATGAAAGAACCTCTATGAGTATTAAAAGTGACAAATGGATTCGCCGCATGGCTGAGCAGCACGGCATGATTGAGCCGTTTGAGCCAGGGCAAATCCGCATCAATGAAGCGGGCGAGCGCATTGTGAGCTATGGCACCAGCAGCTACGGCTACGATATTCGCTGTGCGCCCGAGTTCAAGATATTTACCAATATCCACAGCACCGTGGTAGACCCGAAAAACTTCGACGAGAAAAGTTTTGTTGATTTTGAGGGCGACGTGTGCATTATTCCGCCTAACAGTTTTGCCTTGGCGCGCACGGTGGAGTACTTTCGCATTCCGCGCAGTGTGCTAACCGTGTGCTTGGGCAAAAGCACCTATGCGCGTTGCGGCATCATTGTGAACGTTACGCCGTTTGAGCCAGAGTGGGAAGGGTATGTGACGCTGGAATTTTCCAACACCACGCCGCTGCCTGCAAAAATCTACGCTGGTGAAGGTTGCGCTCAGGTGCTGTTTTTCGAGAGCGACGAGGTTTGCGAAACCTCGTACAAAGACCGTGGCGGCAAATACCAAGGCCAGCGCGGTGTAACACTGCCCAAAGCCTAAGCGCTCTTTGCAGCCACAAGCGCCGTCTTGTTGCAAAGGGTAGCGCCGCAAGCTGCCAGAGCCGCGCGGTAAAGCTGTGCCAGCAAGCCAGTGCAGCGTCTGCGCGGCGGCGCGCGCGTATTGCAAAGATTGCAAAGATTGCAAGGTTTGCAAGCATTGCTCGCGTTTTTGGGCTAATGCCTACAGCAATATACCTGTTTTGTAAAGCAGCAAACAGGCGTGGCTTTCCGCCATAATAGCCTCGTAGCCTCAAACACTTTGCATGCGTGCCAAATGCGTGCAGACGTTTGCGGGCATTCTTTTTTGTATTGTTTCTTTGCGGTTGTGCCTATCCATGTCTACTCGGTCAGCGCCATTTTCTACCACCCCCACAGAGGCGGCTGCCTTGTGGCATAGCTGCAAGGAAATGCTGGCTCAAGAGATTCCTGCGCAGCAGTTTGCTACCTGGATTAAGCCGCTGAAAATGCGCGAATCGGATTCGGCATTGCGCATTGAAGTCTCCAACCGCTTCAAGCTGGACTGGGTGCGTGCGCAATACCTGCAACGCATTGTTGAAGTGCTGGAGCAAATGGCAGGGCGTGCCGTGCCCGTAGAGCTTTGCATTGCTAGCCGCAGCAAAGCAGGCGCAGCGCCTGTGCGCAGGCAGCTTGGTGCAAGCCCAGAGCAGCCCGCAGATGCCTTATCAGCCAGCGTGGCGGCAACACCAACGAAGGCAACGGCCAAAGCTGCTACAAAATCCAGCGCCAAAGCCAGCGCAAAAATCACCGAAAAAACCGCGCCCAAAGCCAGCGCCACGGCAAGCAGCAGCACCGAAGCGCAGCTTGCGCCCGTAAGCGAAGCAGATATACCAAACTACGGCATAGCAGTAGGCATGCCTGCCGAGCAAGACCCGCGCAGCCGCGCCCGCCTTGACCCGCGCTACACCTTCGATGCACTGGTTGAAGGCAGCGCCAACCGCATGGCACGCGCGGCCGCCATGCATGTGGCTACTTCGCCTGGCGAGCTGTATAACCCGCTTTTTATCTATGGCGGCGTGGGGCTGGGTAAAACCCACTTGCTGCACGCCGTAGGGCATTTGCTGCTTGACAGAAGGCCGCAGGCGCAAGTGCTCTATACCCATGCCGAGCAGTTTGTGACTGATGTGGTAACCGCCTCGCGGCGCGGCAGCTTTGATGACTTCAAGGCGCGCTACCACAATCTGGATTTGTTGCTGATTGACGATGTGCAGTTTTTTGGCGGCAAAGAAAAAACGCAGGAAGAATTTTTCAATACGTTTGAGGCGCTGCTTTCCCGAAAAAGCCATATCGTTATGGGCAGCGATACCTACCCCAAAGGGCTGGCCAACATTACCGTGCGGCTGGCCTCGCGCTTCGACTCGGGCTTGAGCGTGGCGATAGAGCCGCCCGAGCTTGAGATGCGCGTAGCCATTTTGATGAACAAGGCACAAGCCGAGGGCAAAGAGTTGCCTGAAGAAGTGGCTTTTTTTGTGGCGAAAAACGTGCGCGCCAACGTGCGCGAGCTGGAAGGCGCGCTGCAAAACATTTTGGCGTATTCGCGCTTTAGTGGCAGAGCGATTGATATCAATCTGGTGCGCGATGCATTGCGCGATTTGTTGTCGATTAAAAACCGCCAAATCAGCGTTGAAAACATCCAAAAAACCGTGGCCGACTATTACAAAATCAAAGTGGCCGACATGCACAGCAAAAAGCGCCCCGCCAACATTGCCCGCCCACGCCAGATTGCCATGTATCTGGCCAAAGAGCTCACGCAAAAAAGCCTGCCTGAAATTGGCGAGATGTTTGGCGGGCGCGACCACACCACGGTGCTGCACGCCGTGCGCAAAATCACTGCCGAGCGTGCGAACGACCCCGATATGAACCAGCAATTGCATGTGCTGGAGCAGACGCTTAAAGGCTAAAGGCAAAAAGCTAAAAAGATTAAAGCCAGAGGCTAATAACAAAGCCGATAGCGCCGCGCAGCCCAGCGCATAGGCTAGGCGGCTTGTGCAGGCGGCGGCTTTATTTGTGGCTTTGGTAGATTGCGGCATTGCCAGCGCCGTTGGCGCTTGCCTTTGCTTGGCGCTTTGCCAGCATTTTTTTAGCGCGAGCAGGTGCGCGTTGGATTGGTGTATCTTCTCAAGCCAGACTTGTTTGTTTGTTTGCTTGACTGATTACATGATTGATTGATGACGTAATTGATTGCGTCATTGCTTCTAGCCGCTTTTATGAAAAACCCTCTACAAACCATGCCCGCCAGCCTTGGCAGCCCATTTTGCGCACCCTGCCAGCCTTTAGCCCGTGCGCCAGCCGCCGCGCTGCATGCAGCAGCACCAAGCCGCCGCCAATTGCTGCACCTGTGCGGGCTGGGCGCTGCCTTGGCTGGTGTGGCTTTGTTGGCTGGTTGCGGTGCTGCACCGCCGCGTACATCGGTAAGGCGTGGGGCAGGGCAGGGCGCTGTGCGGCGCAGTGTGCCGCAAATAGAGGTGAGCCAGCCGTTGCAAATATCTGCACAGCTACGCGAAGAAGCCGTGGCGCGTGCCATGCTGGCTATCAATGCGCCCTACCGCTACGGCGGCAGCACGCTGGCAAGCGGGTTTGACTGCAGCGGGCTGGTGTTTTATGTGTTTGGCGCGTTGGTCAGCCAGCCCATGCCGCGCAGTACGTTGCAGTGGGCGCGTGCCAGTTTGCCAGTGGCAGAAGAACGGCTGCAGCGCGGGGATTTTGTTTTTTTCAACACCTCGGGCGCGTCGTTTTCGCATATGGGCATTTATCTGGGCGCGCGCGAGTTTGTGCATGCGCCTTCCAGCGGCAAGGCGGTGCGTGTGGATAGTTTGGATAGCAACTACTATGCAGCCCGTTTTGATGGCGGGCGCAGTGCTTTTGCGGCTTGATGGCTATGGCAGCGTTGGCGCAAGCGGGAATTTATGTCTGCGCCCCTTCTGCCGCTGGATTCCCGCCTGCGCGGGAATGACGGTTTAAGGTGCTTGCGTTTTTTTTGCCTTGCGCTCTCTGGCTTGTGCTTTGTTATCAGCCTCGCTTGCCGCAAGCCCAGCTCACTTTTATTATTTTCTGCGCCCTCTGCGTAATCTCTGCGCCCTCTGCGTTCTTTCCCCGCTTTGCATTAAACCAGCGCATCACGCCCAGCCGCGCCCAGTACGCGCTCGCGCAGGGCGGCGAGTTGGTCGCGGGTGCGGGCGGCTTGCTCGAATTCGAGGTTTTTGGCGTGTTCGAGCATTTGTTTTTCGAGCTTTTTGATTTCTTTGGAGAGGTCTTTTTCGCTTACGTCTTCTGCCCAGGCGCGTTGCATGTCTTGCTGCTGGGCGGCTTTGCTGCTTTTCTCGCTGTATACGCCATCAATCAAATCGCGCACTTGTTTGACGATGGTGCGTGGGGTGATGCCGTGGGCGGTGTTGTAGGCGATTTGCTTGGCGCGGCGGCGCTCGGTTTCGCCGATGGCGCGTTGCATGCTGTCGGTGATGCGGTCGGCATACAAAATGGCTTTGCCTTTGCTGTTGCGGGCGGCGCGGCCTATGGTTTGTATCAGGCTGCGCTCGCTGCGCAAGAAGCCTTCTTTGTCGGCATCCAAAATGGCTACGAGTGAGACTTCGGGTATGTCCAGCCCTTCGCGTAGCAGGTTGATGCCTACGAGTACATCAAAAACCCCAAGGCGCAGGTCGCGCAGGATTTCTACGCGCTCTACGGTGTCGATATCGCTGTGCAGGTAGCGTACTTTTACGCCGTTTTCGCCCAGATAGTCGGTAAGCTGCTCGGCCATGCGTTTGGTAAGCGTGGTGATGAGTACGCGCTCGCCCGCTTGTTCGCGCAGGCGGATTTCTTGCAGTACGTCATCTACCTGATGGGTGGCGGGGCGCACTTCTACCAGTGGGTCTACCAGCCCTGTGGGGCGCACCACTTGTTCTACGATGCGGCCAGAGTGGTTTTTTTCGTAGTCGGCTGGGGTGGCTGATACGAAGATGGCCTGGCGCATGCGGGTTTCGAACTCTTCGAGTTTGAGGGGGCGGTTATCGAGCGCACTGGGCAGGCGAAAGCCGTATTCGACCAGCGTTTGTTTGCGGGAGCGGTCGCCGTTGTACATGCCGCCAAGCTGCCCCATCATGACGTGGCTTTCGTCGAGAAACATGAGCGCGTCGGCGGGCAGGTAGTCGGTCAGTGTGGCGGGTGCTTCGCCTTGTGCTGTGCCTGCCAGGTGGCGCGAGTAGTTTTCAATGCCTTTGCAGTGCCCTACTTCGGCGAGCATTTCCAAGTCAAAGCGGGTGCGCTGCTCTAGCCGCTGGGCTTCTACGAGTTTGCCTTCTTTGTAAAAATATTCCAGACGTTCGGCGAGTTCGGTCTTGATGGTTTCTACCGCAGCGA
>JAGONG010000001.1:30194-34980 GCA_017993135.1 Allobrachymonas sp. | reverse complement strand
CCCAGCAGGGTTTGGTAGACCTCGCCATCGCGCACGCCTTCGACCAGTTCGCCAATGGCGGTGGGCTGGTCGCCTGCGGGCGGGTAGGGCTGGTAGAGCGCAAAGGGCGAATCGGGGTAGTGCACAAACTGCCCTTGTGCTTGGGCAGGGGTTTCGGGGGCAGATAGTGCCGCTGATGCTAAGGGTGATGCTGAACTGGTCATGGGGTAATTGTCACACTATGCGGCGCTTTGTGCTGCGCTAAGGGTGCTGTGCTTTGTTGTGGATTGCTGGGAAGCTGAACGCAGAGGGCGCAGAGCATACGCAGAGTGCGCAGTTTGCGTTCTGCCCCCGTATTTTTCGCCTTTATTTTCCAGCACCCCTTTGCGCTTGTCCCTCGCATCAATCAGGCAATTGCCAACTCGCCCCCAGCGCCTGCAAGCCTTGTTGCAGCGCGGTAAAGGCGGCTTGCACTGATTGCTTTGCGCCTTTTACGCCCAGCTCAATATGCGAGCCGTAAACGGGGTGGTTGATGCTGGGCAGGCTAAATACTTTCACATCGGGCCATTGCTGCTCGATGTGCTGCATCAAGGCGGTGAGCACGGCTTCTTGCCTGCCAGAGACGATAAGCGCGAGTTCGCACCAGTCGCGCAGGTGCTGCCACGGGGTGTAGTAGCTGTCGAGCACCCACTCCATCATGGGCCAGGTCATGATGGGAAAGCCTGGAAAACAGTGCACATGCCCAACAGAAAAGCCTGGAATGCGGTTGAAAGGGTTAGGAATGATTTGCGCCCCCTGTGGCAAGCACGCCATTTGCAGACGCTGCAAATTGTCGGCACGGGTGGGCTCAAAGGCTTCGTTTTTGCGCTCGGAGTGCTCGCGCATACGCTGCTCAATCAAGGTGCGGGCTTGCGGGTGCATGTGCAGGTCTACGCCCAGCGCGGCGGCAGCGGCTTGGCGGGTATGGTCATCAGGCGTAGCACCAATGCCGCCGCAGCACAGCACCACATCGCCGCTGCTGCAAGCCTGGCGCAAGAGCGTAACCAGGCGCGCGGGCTCGTCACCCACGATGTGTACATAAGACAGACTGAGCGCACGCGCCCCAAGCAGCTCAATTACTTTGGGAATGTGCTTGTCAGCACGCCGACCCGAGAGGATTTCATCGCCCACCACAATCAAGCCAAAGGCGGGCAGGGCGCTGTGCGGCGCAGGCGGGGCAATGCCTGCGTCGGGGGCATCGGGGTGGGCAATTGGCTTGGGGTTCATGGTGGGGGCAGGGTAGTTGGGTGCAGAAACGCGGGCTGATGCGGTCTTGTGCGGGTAGGGCGCGACATTTAGGGCAATGCTGGGCGCAATGTTGGCGCAAAACACACACAACTTATGCGCTATTTTCATGCAGAAATTGCCCTGAAAATACCTTGCTAGAGGCGCTTGCAGTAAAAGGCAGCATTTTTTTACGTATCTGAAAAGGCGTGCAGGCTGGCAAATCAGTTAGGATAAAAAATTGTTTTTCTATTTTCTTGGCATGCACCGCCTTGGGCGCATGTGCCAGAGCACTTTGTAATAAAGCGGCTCAAAAAAACCGCAGTAATGCCGCATGGAACACTCCAATTTACCCCCACGCTCTGAAGATTTAATCGCAGGCATTGTGCAAGCCGCCACCGAGTCGCTGCCCCATCAGCCCGATGTGCTTGCCAAAGCCCGCGCCTTGTTTGGCCCCTTGCTCGACAAGCTGCCCCTGCCCAGCGGCGAAAGCACCTTGGCGCATGCCGATGGCGTGGCAAAAATCATCGCCTACATAGGCGGTGCAGACAACCTGCAAGCCGTAACCTACATGCTCTACGCCGCCGAGCACCTCAATCGGCCGCAAGAAGTGATAGAGCAGGCGTTTGGCGAGGAATACGCCACCTTGGCCATGCAAGCCATGCGGCTGACTTTGCTGCAACGCAACCAGCGCTTGCAGCAAGCCGCAGCCCAAGAAGGCAAAAGCGGGCAAATTGAAGTCGTGCGCAAAATGCTGCTGTCTTTTGCGCGCGATTTGCGCGTGATTTTGCTGCGTCTGGCTTCGCGCCTGCAAACCCTGCGCTACATGGCCGACAACAAAGTCCCCGTACCCTACGCGTTGGCGCACGAATCGCTGTATGTGCTGGCGCCGCTGGCTAATCGGCTAGGCATCTGGCAAATCAAGTGGGAGCTTGAAGACTTGGCTTTCCGCTTTCTTGAGCCAGAAACCTACCACCAAATCGCCCGCAATCTGGGCGAAACCCGCCAGCAGCGCGAAGACCACGCCGAATACCTGCGCTTGCGGCTGGAGCAAGAAATGGCAGCGCTGGGCATTCAAGCGCATGTGCAAGCACGCCCCAAGCACATCTACAGCATCATCAAAAAAATGCGCGGCAAAGGCATACCCTTTGAGCAAGTCTATGACGCTATGGCCATGCGCGTTATCGTGCCCGACGTGAAAGACTGCTACACCGTGCTCGACTGGGCGCACAGCCAGTTTGATGCCATTGCCAGCGAATACGATGACTACATCGCCCGCCCCAAGCCCAACGGCTACCAGTCGCTGCACACCGTCGTCATGGAGCAAGGCGCAGACAACCGCGCGCGCCCCGTAGAAATCCAAATCCGCACCCGCGCCATGCACGAGCATGCCGAAACAGGCGTAGCCGCGCACTGGGCCTACAAAGAAGCAGGCGCCAAAGGCTACAGCGGCCAAAGCGCAGCCAGCAGCCACGACGCAAAAATGGCCGTACTGCGCCAACTGCTCGCGTGGGAGCGCGAATTTGCCGCAGGCGAAAACAGCCATGCCGCCAACGCATTGCTCACCGAAGGCAGCAAACTGCTGCAAGACAAAATCTACGTGCTCACACCAGATGCGGCAATCGTTGAACTGCCCCAAGGCGCAACACCTGTTGACTTTGCCTACAGCGTACACACCACACTCGGCCACCGCTGCCGTGGTGCGCGTGTTGATGGCGCTATGGTTCCCCTCAACACCCCGCTGCAAAACGGGCAAACCGTAGAAATCATCACCATCAAAGAAGGCGGCCCCTCGCGCGACTGGCTCAACCCCGAGCAAGGCTACATCGCCAGCAACCGCGCCCGCGCCAAAGTGCGCGCATGGTTCAATGCACTGGCCCAGCAAGACGTTATCGCGCGTGGCAGAGAGTCAGTAGAAAAACTCCTGCAACGCGAAGGCAAAACCGCGCTCAAACTCGACGACTTAGCCACCCAGCTAGGCTTCGCTACGGCAGAGGCACTGTTTGAAGTCGTCGGCAAAGACGAGCTATCGCTACGCAGCATAGAAGCCGTCATCAAACCCGCTGCCCCCGCACGCACCGAAGACGAAGTGCTGCTGCACAAACAAAACCAGTGGAACGAACGCCACCCCAGCCCCAAACAGGGCGCTGGAGCAGGCGTACTTGTAGTAGGCATGGGCTCGCTGCTTACCCAACTGGCCAAATGCTGCAAACCTGCCCCGCCCGATACCATTGGCGGCTTTGTCACACGCGGCAAAGGCGTAAGCGTACACCGCAGCGACTGCAGCAACTTTCGCAACATGGTAAGCGACGCACCCGAGCGCACCATAGACGTGCAATGGGCAGGCAGCAGCGGCACGCACACAACCAGCGAAAACAGCGCCCGCTACCCCGTTGATATACAACTGCAAACAGGCAACCGCACAGGGCTGCTACGCGACATCACCGAGCTCTTTGCCCGCGAAAAAATGCCCATCACCAGCCTGCACACCGACCCAGGCAAAACCGCCAACCACATGACGCTTACAGTGCAAGTAGCCGACACCCACCGCTTGAGCCAAGCACTTGCCGACTTGCGCCGACTCGACGGCGTATTCAGCGCCCGCAGACGCTAAAGCACAGGCACAAGCGCGGGCTAAAACGCAGAAAGGAAAAAACACCGCAAAGCACAGAGCAGCTTGAGCACTTTTCCTGCTACAATCGCACTTCTGATTTTTCAGGCGCGTAGCTCAGCTGGTTAGAGCACCACCTTGACATGGTGGGGGTCGTTGGTTCGAGTCCAATCGCGCCTACCAGAATAATCCCGAAAGCACCTTGCAGCAATGCAAGGTGCTTTTTTGTTGCCCGTACGTAGATTCTACGGAGAAGGTTTGCAGAGCAGCCTGCGCTGCATGGATGCATTGCAGGCTGGTGTTCTATGCGCGTGAGGAGTTTAAAAGTTGCAATGGCAAGGGGTGGTGAAAGTGGTTGAGTGGGCCGTGTCCAGCGCCCAGGCGCAGGTCTAGCGCGCCGAGCAGGGCGGCGCGTACCCAGATGTGCGCGGCCTCCACTGCTTCTACCAAGCTCAAGCCTTGGGCGAGGTGCGCTGCAATGGCTGAGGACAGGCTGCAACCTGTGCCGTGCAGGTTGTGGCTGATGAGGCGCGGGGCGCTGCGTTGCCAGCGCACGCCGCTGGCGTCGATGAGGGTGTCTGTTAGGCGCGCACCTTGCAGATGGCCGCCTTTGACCAAGACGGCGCGAGCGCCTTGGTCGATTAGTTGATGCGCTGCATCAAGGGCGCTGTTTAAGTCTTGAATGGCTCGCCCAGCTAGTAAGCCGAGTTCGTCCAAATTGGGGGTGATGACGCTGCAATGCGCAAACAACTGCTGGCGCAAGCGTTGCACGGTGGGCGGTGTGATGAGCGCATCGCCGCTGGTGGCTACCATCACGGGGTCGAGCACGGTGGGCAGATTGGGGTGCTCGCGTACCGCTTGGGCTACTACGTCTACGGTGGCTTCATCGTGCAGCATGCCAATTTTCAGGGCATCGGCACCGATGTCGCTGAG
>JAGONG010000001.1:8375-30094 GCA_017993135.1 Allobrachymonas sp. | reverse complement strand
CTACCATCACGGGGTCGAGCACGGTGGGCAGATTGGGGTGCTCGCGTACCGCTTGGGCTACTACGTCTACGGTGGCTTCATCGTGCAGCATGCCAATTTTCAGGGCATCGGCACCGATGTCGCTGAGTACCGATTCGATTTGTTGCGCCAAAAATGCGGGTGGTGCGGCGTGTATGGCTTGCACGCCTACGGTGTTTTGCACGGTTAAGGCAGTGACTGCGCTCATGCCGTGGCAGCCCAGAGCTGCGCAGGTTTTGAGGTCGGCTTGTATGCCAGCGCAGCCGCCCGAGTCTGAGCCTGCAATGGCCAGCACGCGCGGTACGCGCCAAGGGCGGGCTTGGGCCATGAGGCTGCGCAAATGGGTGCTGGCAGCGCCAGTGTCAGCCGCAGTGCTGATGGCGCGTACCACTGCCACACCGTCTACACCAGTTGCCCAAACTTCGGGCAGCCGTGCCGTATCTATGCCGCCGATGGCTACCAGCGGCGCTTGCGTGGCTTGGCGGGCTTGGCGTAGCCCTTGCAGCCCCCAGGCGGGCGCAGTGTTGGTTTTGGTGGGGGTATCAAACACGGGGCTTATTGCGAGGTAGTCGGCAGCCAAGGCATCGGGCTCGTGCAGTTGATGGAGGTGTTCGATGGATAGACCGATGATGGCGTTGGTGCCGAGCAGCGCACGCGCTTGGCGCAAGGGCGTGTCGCTTTGCCCCAAGTGCACGCCGTGGGCACCAGCGGCTAGGGCTACGTCTACGCGGTCATTGACAATCACCAGCACGTGCCAGGGTTGTGCCAGCCGCAACAGGGTGCGGGTGCGCGCGATGAAGGTGCGGGTGCTGCTGTGTTTGTCGCGCAATTGCACGCAGCCCACGCCGCTTTGCAGTGCGTCGGTTACGCGAGCGCGACCTGCTTCGGTGTCTAAGTCGCTGCCGTCCATTACCCAATACAAGCGCAGCCGCTGGCGCAGGGTGTGTGTGCTGTGGGCGCTCATGCCAAAGCCTCGGCGCGCAAGGTTGCTGCCAATTCGTCTTGTGAAAGGGTGCTGGCTACGTCGAGCAAAGCACTGGCGTAGCTGCCAGTGCCAGTGTTGGGCGCTATGCGGGCGGCAGCAATTTGCCCCACCACGCCCCAGTAAGCCATGGCGCTGGTGCAGGCGCGCCAGGCATCGGGCTGCACTGCGGCAAAAGCCCCCACCAAAGCACTGGCCGAGCAGCCCACGCCTGTGACGCGGGTCATGAGCGGGTGGCCATTGCGCAGCACGGCATGGCGGCCATCGGGCGCTAGCACATGGTCTTGTGCGCCCGAGACGCACACCACGCAGCCGTGGCGCTCGGCCAAGGCTTGGGCGGCTGCCAAAGCGTGTTCTACCGAATCGGTGCTTTCTACCCCTTTGGTTTGGGCGCTGTGGCCTGCCAGGCTCAAAATTTCCGAGGCATTGCCTCGCACCAGTGTGGGCTTGCGTTCCATCAGGTCTGCCAGCACGCGGTTGCGGTAGGCGCTGGCACCCGCGCCTACGGGGTCGAGCACGCTGGGTTTGTGCGCTTGGTGTGCGGTGTCTAGCGCCAGTTGCATGGCGGGTACCCAATGCGCATCAAGCGTGCCGATATTGACCACCACCGCGCCCGACAAGCGCACCATATCAGCCACTTCTTCGAGCGCGTGCGCCATGATGGGCGATGCGCCTGCTGCCAGCAAAACGTTGGCGTTGAAGGCGGTAACGACCAGATTGGTGACGTTGTGGATTAACGGGGAATGCGTTTTTACGGCGCAGAAATCAGCCCAGACGGTATCGACAAACAGAGAATGTGATGTGTTCATGCCATGCCTTTTTTAAAAAGAAGACAGGCCATCCGCGCGTAAACGCAAGCACCCCCTTGGAGGGTGCCGGCTTCCCTACGCTGGTATGACCCAGATCAGGTTCAAAGGGTATTTCTCAGCCGCAAAGGGCACCCCTAGCCAAAAGGTTGATTGCTCAACAGTGCGTAGTATGCATCTAAATGCCAGAGTTTTTTAGCGGTTGCAGGCGGGTAGCCGTGTGCGGCGATTTAACACGGCTGTTTTGCCAGCAGCTTGTTTGCAGCTTGCAGCACTTGCGCGATGGGGCTTGCGCCGTCGCAGGCGATTGTGTGGCGAGTGGGCATGCTGCGTAGCCAGGTGAGCTGGCGTTTGGCGAGTTGGCGGGTGGCGGCTATAGCTTGGTCACGCCAGATGGGAATGGGTGTGCCCGCATCAAGCGCGAGCCAGGCTTGGCGGTAGCCTACGCAGCGGATGGAGGGCAGGTCGGCATGCAGGTCGCCGCGCTGGCGCAGGGTGTGGATTTCGTCGATGAAGCCTGCGGCAAGCATGGCATCAAAGCGTTGCTCTATGCGCTGGTGCAGCCATGCGCGGCTTTCTGGCTCAAGCGAGATGAGCAGGGCGGGGGGCTGGGGGGGCTGCTGTGCGCTGCTGTGCTGGTGCAGGCGCGATATGGCTTGACCTGTGATGTGCCATACCTCTAAAGCGCGGCCTATGCGTTGGCTGTCGTTAGGGGCAAGGCGAGCCGCGGTGGCGGGGTCGATTTGGGCGAGTTGCGCGTGCATGGCGGGCCAGCCGATTTGGGCGGCTTGGCTGGCAACGCGCGCGCGGATGTGGGGCGGGGTGCTGGGCAGGTCGCTCAAGCCTTCAAACAGGGCTTTGAAGTAGAGCATGGTGCCGCCAGCGAGTAAGGGCAGGTTGCCGCGTGCGCGGATGGCGGCGATGAGGGTGCTGGCATCGTGCGCGAATTGGGCGGCGCTGTAGCTTTGCAGGGGGTCGATGATGTCAAGCAGGTGGTGCGGGGCTATGGCGCGTTCAGCCGCGCTGGGTTTGGCGGTGCCGATGTCCATGCCGCGATAGACCAGTGCTGAATCAACGCTGATGATTTCTGCCTGTAGCCCAAAGTGCTGCTGCGCGTGTTGTGCCAAGGCGAGCGCGGCAGCGGTTTTGCCGCTGGCAGTGGGCCCAGTGATGGCGATGGTGGGCAGGGCAGGCGCTTGCTCTGGTGCTTGCTTCGGCATTTGCGCTGGGGCTGGTTGTTGCGCTGGTGGGACGGGGCTTGTCATGCTTGGGCAGGGCGCTGCTAGTGCAGTAGCGTGGTTTCGAGTTCGGCTAAATCGAGCGGTTTGGCGCTAAAGACGAGTGTGTCGGCAGCGTGCAGGGGCATGTCGGGGCGGGGGCGCAGTTGTGCGCCTGTGGCGCGGCGGATGGTGACCAAGGTGGCGTGGTGCTGCGTTAGCAAGGGGTTGAGGCTAGATACTGTTTGGCCCAGACAGGTGCAGGCGTCGGGCAGTGTGACTGCGCCCAAACGGATGTGCTCCATATCGTTTTCGTCGATTTCTTCGTCTGTGCCGTAAAAGTGCCCGCGCAGCAGGCTGTAGCGCTGGGCGCGTTGCTGCTGCATGGTGCGTTTGACGTGGCGCATGGGCACGCCCAGCAAGGCAAGCGCGTGGCTGGCCAGTGTGAGGCTGCCTTCAATGGTTTCGGGTACGACTTCGGTAGCGCCAGCGGCGCGCAGGGCATCGAGGTGCTGGTCGTCTTGCGTGCGAACGAGCACGGGTATGCCAGGAGCCAAGGTGCGTACATGGGCGAGTACGCGCAGGGTTTGGGGTAGGTTTAGAAAGGTAATGGCTACTGCGCGGGCGCGGGCGAGCCCTGCTGCGGTGAGGGCGCTGGCTTTGCCCGAGTCGCCATACACCACGCTGTTGCCCGCGCTGCTGGCTTGGCGCACCAAATCGGGGTTGATATCGAGCGCGATATAGGGCTGGTTTTCGGCAGCTAGCATGCGCGCAATGTTTTGCCCGCTTTTGCCGTAGCCGCAGATGATGACGTGGCCAGTTTGCGCGATGCTTTGGCGCGCTATTTTGGTCATTTGCAGCGATTCGCCCATCCACTCGCTGCTAACCAGCCGCTCCACGATGCTTTTGCTGGCCATGATGATAAAAGGCGTGGCCATCATGGAGAGCACCATGCTGGCCAAAATCGCGTTAAACAGGGGCACGGGTATGAGCCGTCCTTTGAGGGTAAGGTTGAGCAGCACAAAGCCAAACTCGCCTGCTTGCGCCAGATACAGCCCTGTGCGCAAAGCTACGCCAGAGGGTGCGCCCAAAATCTTCGAGATGCCAAACAGCACAGCCGCCTTGAAAGCCACAGGAATGGTAACGAGCACCAGCACCCATTGCCAGTGGCGCAGTACCTCGTGCCAGTCAAGCGCCATGCCGATGGTGATGAAAAACAGCCCCAGCAGCAAATCGTGGAAAGGGCGGATTTCGGCTTCAACGTGTTGCTTGTAAGGGGTTTCGGAAACCAGCATGCCTGCGATAAATGCACCCAGCGCAAGGCTCAAGCCTGCTTGCTCGGTAACCCATGCCAGCCCGAGCGTAACCAGCAGCAAGTTAAGCACAAACAGCTCCTCGCTGCGAAAGCGCGCAACTATGGTGAGCCAAAATTTCATCAGCCGCTGCCCGCCTGTGAGCAGCAGTGCCACTACAGCGGCAGCTTTGAGCATGGCCAGCAGCAGGGTTTCGGCCATGTCGTTGTGGTGGGCGCTTAAAGACGGTATCAAAATCAGCAGTGGTACGACTGCCAAGTCTTGAAACAGCAGCACGCCTATAACGCGCTTACCGTGTTCGGTATCGATTTCAAGCCGCTCGGCCAGCAGTTTGACCACAATAGCTGTGCTGCTCATCACCAGCACGCCCGATAGCGCCAGCGCACCTTGCCATGAAAGTTGCCACAAATCGGGCATCAGCCAGCGCAAAGCCAAAATGCCAAGCGTGCCAATGGCCATGGTGAGCACGACTTGCAGTAGCCCCAAGCCCAGTACATGGCGGCGCATGGCGCGCAGCCTGGGCAGGTTGAATTCCAGCCCGATAACAAACATCAAAAAAACCACGCCCAGCTCGGCTAACCAGCGCACGTTGGCACTGGTGTGAATCATGCCCAGCACATGCGGCCCCACGATAACGCCTACGATTAAGTAACCCAGCATGGAAGGCAGCTTCAAACTGCGAAACAGCACCACCCCCAACACGGCGGCAAGCAGATAAATGAGGGCAAAGTCCAGGCTGGTCATAGGGCGGCAACTGTCATCGTGTGTGGGGTGCTTTCGGGCGGAGGGTTGCAGCGGGGTGCTGCGTGGTGGTTAAAAAGCTGATGCAGATAGACGCAATATAAAGCCAAATTAAAACCAAATGGCAAGCGCGGCTTACGCCAGCACCAGCTCGCCGCGCAATGAGTGCGACAAGGACTCGGTAATGCGCACATCCAGCATTTGCCCAACCAGACGTAGGCCTTGCGCCCCAGCGGGGAAAAAGACCAAGCGGTTGCACACGGTGCGCGCAACCAGCATATCGGGCTTTTTGCTCGACGGGTTTTCAACCAGCACGCGCTGCACCGTGCCAACAAGCGAATCGCTGATTTTGCGCACGTTGGCATCAATGGTAGCTTGCAAATGTTGCAGGCGCTGGAGCTTGACTTCGTGTGGCGTATCGTCAGGCAAATTGGCAGCAGGCGTGCCTGGGCGGGGGCTGTAGATAAAGCTAAATGAGGCATCAAAGCCGATGTCTTCAATCAAATGCATCAGGCGGGCAAAGTCATCGTCGCTCTCGCCTGGAAAGCCCACGATAAAGTCGCTGGAGATGCTGATATCGGGGCGCACGGCGCGTAGCCTGCGGATGATGCTTTTGAATTCAAGCACGGTGTAGCCGCGCTTCATGGCGGCGAGCACGCGGTCGCTGCCGTGCTGCACGGGCAGGTGCAAGTGGCTCACCAGTTTGGGCACTTTGGCATAGACATCAATAAGCCGCTGGGTAAATTCGCTAGGGTGGCTGGTGGTAAAGCGGATGCGCTCAATGCCGGGGATTTCGGCAACGTACTCAAGCAAGGTGGCAAAGTCGATGGTTTCGCCCTCAGTGCCGTCTGCGCCTGCTTCGCCCGCGCCCATTGTGCTGCGGTAGGCATTGACGTTTTGCCCCAGCAAATTGACTTCTTTCACGCCTTGGTCGGCAAGCCCTGCAATTTCAACCAGCACATCTTCAAACGGGCGGCTGAATTCTTCGCCACGGGTGTAGGGCACAACGCAGTAGCTGCAATACTTGCTGCACCCTTCCATGATAGATACAAAGGCCGTAGCGCCCGTGACTTGCGCGGGCGGCAGGTGATCGAACTTTTCAATTTCGGGAAAGCTGATATCTACCTGCGGGCTATGCTGCGCCGCGTTTTGCGCAAGCAGCTCGGGCAAGCGGTGCAGCGTTTGCGGACCAAAAACAACGTCTACATAAGGCGCGCGTTTGATGATTGCAGCACCCTCTTGGCTGGCAACGCAGCCGCCCACGCCAATTTTTACGCCACGCGCTTTCAGGTGCTTGATGCGCCCCAAATCGCTAAATACTTTTTCTTGCGCCTTCTCGCGTATGGAGCAGGTGTTGAACAAAATCAGGTCGGCTTCTTCGAGGTTTTCAGTTTTTTCGTAGCCTTGGGCAGCGCCAAGTAAATCGGCTATTTTTGCAGAGTCGTACTCGTTCATTTGGCAGCCAAAGGTTTTGATATAGACCTTTTTGGGGGCGCTGGGTTGTTGGGTAACAGTATTCATAACGGGTAATTTACAAAGAGCAGGTGTGCAGTGGGCAAGAGGCAAATCAGGTAGGCAAACAGACAGATGAACAGACAGATAAACAGGCTGCAAACCAGCGTTAAATTGCTGGCAAAAAGGCTATGCGGCAAACGCAAGAAGTTTCTTGCGCACCGCTGCTGTGCGTATCTGAAAGCGCAAGCTGTAGACAACAAGCGCGGGTGCTTGCGCCAAGCTGCCCAAGCCTGCCAGCGTTAGTGCGCAAAAAAGCTGTGCGCTAACGTTTCGCTTGGCAAGTGCCAAGTGCTATATGCCAACTATGCCAGTTATGCGCTAGCTATGCGCCAAGCACGCTGCTTGCACGAAAAGGGCAGAGCCAGTGGCGGCAGGGTAAAGGCGCGCGGGAGCTTAGCGCGAGAATTTGGGCAACTGGTTAAACGGCACCAAGGGGTCGATTTTATGCGTAGGGTCAATACCCATGTAGCGCAGTTGCAAGTCGCGTTTTTGCTTGGGCGAGATGGCGTGCTTGGCTTCGTAGTCAGAAAGCAGCCAGATATCGCCAATTTGCTGCATGGCATCGCGCGTGTACATGACATTAAATTCTTCTTTGGTAAGGGCGAGCTGCGCGACGGTAATCATGCGATTGTGCTGGTCTTTGATGCGCGCCCCTGGCGAAATCAGGATTTTTTCGCCATTGAGCTTGGCCGTAGGCGGGTCTAGAAAAAGAATGCGCCCTTTGTCTGCCTTGTCGGGGAAGTTTCTGGGCAGCGTAAGGGGTTGGCCCGCGTCGTCTGTGGCGGCAGAAAAGTTTTGCTGCGCCGAGGCAGCAGGCACCGCGCCAAGGCATAAGGCAAGCAGCAGCGCAGAGCTTGCAAAGCGTAAAGAAATGGGGGCAAAAGCAGGGCAGCGGTTCATGGGGTTACGTCCAGAGGCTGTGATGATAAAAGGCGCAAAGCCGCACGCGTGGGCAATGCAATCGCTTTATCTTATACCAGAGCCGCCTGTGCGCTGGTTTTTGGCGGCAGAGATGTTGGCGCAAGCGTGCAAAAAATCATCAGTAGCCACACTTTGGATGTGCGTGCGTGCATGTTTGTGGGTAGGTGGCTTTGGGCTGGTTTCACGCAACTTTCATGAGCTTGCAGCAATCTTGTCATGCACTTTACCCATACTGCAAGCACTGCAAAGGAGGAAAGTTTATGCGAGAACTGCCCATACCCACGTTTGACCTGTCTCCCGACCAACGCAAGCACCGCGCCTTGCCATTGCGCCGCCGCACGCAAGCAGCAGTAGCGCCGTTTCTGACGGTGATTAGCTCACCAACTACTGATGCGCCTTTGCCGCAAAGCGGAGCCGAAAGCAGCCCAGTGTTGCAAATCCAGTGGGCGCGCCATCTTGATGAAGTGCGCGAAGCACAGCGCCTGCGTTATGCGGTGTTTGCCCAGGAAATGGGTGCTACTTTGCAAGGCGATATTGCAGGGCATGACATTGACCGCTTTGATGACTACTGCGAGCACTTGCTGGTGCGCGAGCAAACATCTGGGCTGGTAGTAGGCACATATCGTTTGCTTACCCCTGCGCAAGCCCAACGCGCGGGCGGGCTTTATAGCGAAACGGAATTTGATTTAAGCGCACTGGCGCATTTGCGCAGCAATATGGTGGAGCTGGGGCGCAGTTGCGTACACCCAGAGCACCGCAATGGCGGCGTCATTATGGCGCTGTGGGGCGCACTGGCTGACTTTTTAAGCAGCAACGGGCTTGACACGATGATAGGCTGTGCCAGCATACCCATGCAGCACCAAGGTCTGCCTTCGGGCTATGCTGCAGCCAGCATTTGGGAGCAGGTGCGCCACAAATACATGGCCGCGCCGCAGTACCACGTGAGCCCCCATTTGCCGCTTCCTGTGCAAGCCTTGCAAAACGATGCCGTAGTGGAGCCGCCAGCACTGATTAAAGGCTATTTGCGGCTGGGCACGAAAGTGCTGGGCGCGCCCGCATGGGACCCGCAGTTTAATTCGGCCGATTTGCCCATGATGATGCGCATTGCCGATTTGCCAGCGCGCTACCGCCAGCGTTTTATGGGCGCTTGAGGCGCAACTGCGAACTGCGAACTGCGAGCTGCAAACAGCGAATGCCTTTGTTTGCGCGGATGACTGAAAGCACGCAACTAGGCACATCTGGCTTGCACCCTACGCCTTCGGGGGCAAGCCCTGCAAGGTGGTGGCGGGCATTGCGTTTTTATACGAAATGAGCGCCAATGGCGTAACGCTTGGATGGTGCTTGGCATGGTGCTTGACTTGCTACTTGGCTTGCCGCAAACACCCCAACTGCCACAAAACCCCATCTGACTGCATGCGCAAACCCTGCCTGATAGGCTGGGTCTAACCAGCGCTTCCTTGCAGCAGAGGTGCGCTGCCTATGCGCGTGTTGCTTTTATGCTGCTTTGTTATGACGCGCATCAACAGAGTGTTTCCAAGCCGCGTTTCAAAACCACGTTTCAAAAGCAGGTTTCCATAATGCATTTCAATAATGCGTTTCATGCTGTTTGTCTTTTAAGGAAAGGCATGGGCGCTAAAGCAGCAAAAGAGAAAACCATAAATATATATACGTGATTACCTGCGGTTGTCATCTCATAAAAAATATTGTCATCTATTAATACGGCATTGGCTTAATAGTCTGTTAATTTCAAACTCCGTTTATGGAGTTTGAATATAGCAGCACCTATTAAAGGAGCAAATCAATGTCAGATATAGAAAAAACCCCTGCCTTTGAAGGCAATGACAGGCTTTTATTGGGCCTGATTTTGAGTGTATTAACGTTTTGGCTGTTTGCGCAAACCATGCTCAATGTTGCACCAGTAATGGGCAAGGAGCTGGGGGCAGATAGCAGCATGATGAACATTGCCGTTTCAAGCGCGGCGCTGTTTTCGGGCATTTTTACGGTGGTGATGGGCGGCTTGGCCGACCGCATAGGGCGTATGCGCATCATGGTGCTGGGCTTGTGGTGCAGCATGGTGGGCTCGTTGGCAATTGCATTAACCCCCGTGGGCGCTTTGTCTATGCCTGTGCTGCTGTTGGGGCGGGTGTTGCAGGGCTTTTCGGCTGCTTGCATCATGCCTGCCAGTTTGGCGCTGGTTAAAACGTATTGGGATGGCGCTGCACGCCAGCGTGCGGTAAGTCTGTGGTCGATTGGCACATGGGGCGGCTCTAGCTTGTGCTCGCTTTTTGGCGGGCTGGTGGCTCAAAACTGGGGCTGGCGCTGGATTTTCTTTGCCTCTGTTGCCGTGGCTGCTTTGGGGCTGTTCTTGATTAGAGGTGCGCCCGAGAGCAAGGCAGAGCCTGTGGATGGCTATAAATTCGACTGGGCTGGCGTGCTGACTTTCATGGTGGCAGTGGTTGCGCTGCAAGTGGGCGTTACCCAAGGTGCCAAGTTTGGCTGGACTAGCCCTTTGCTGCTGGTGCTGGGGGCTGTAACGGCAATTTTCGGTACGGCTTTTGTTTGGGCTGAATCCAAAGCAAAAAACGCTTTTCTTGATTTCAAGCTCTTTCGCAACCCAACGTATGCAGGCGCTACGCTGTCAAACTTTTTGCTCAATGGCGTTGCTGGTACCTTGTTTGTGAGCTTGCAACTGGTGCAGCGCGGCGGCACCATGACGGCGCAGCAAGCGGGCAGCCTCACGCTGGGCTATGCCATTGCGGTGATTTCTTTTATTCGCGTGGGCGAAAAGCTCTTGCAGCGTTTTGGCTCGCGCCGCCCCATGATTTGGGGCAGCCTCATCACAGGCACGGCTATTTTGCTGCTCTCGCCCGCGCATTTGCTGCAAGAGCAGTACCGCATTTTTGCCATGGTGGGCTACGCGCTTTTTGGCATGGGGCTGGCCTTTTATGCTACGCCTTCAACCGATGCGGCGCTCTCGAGCCTGCCTGCCGAGCAAGCGGGAGCAGGTGCGGGCATTTACAAAATGGCTTCGTCGCTGGGCGCTTCTTTTGGCGTGGCGATTTCGGCAACGATTTTTACCAGCATCAGCGCCGACAACAGCCGCGTGCGCTGGCTTGAAGGGGTACTGGGCTTTGTTGGGCGGCAAGATAATCTGGCGATACGCGAAGCGGCAATGGTTGCCCTGATGTTTAATGTGCTGATTATTGCGATGGTGATTGCTTCTATTATGCTTACCGTGCCCAAGCAAAAGCGCGGGAGTCAATAGCAGCGGGAGCAGTTGCAGTAGCGTGGGCGCAAGGGACTTGCAAAAATTGCGCCACGCCAAGCAAGATGTTGGCACAAACATCAAAAAGGCTTGCAAGCAGTGTTTATGCGGCTTGCAGGCCTTTTTTGGCTTGAAACCCGCATGAATGCTGCTTGTGCGGGTTTTGGTGCAACAGGGCGCATCAGGCTGGGTTAGAGCGAGTTAGGGCGCATCATTGAGGTATCGCTGAAAGAGCGTAGCCATGCGCCGCGCCGCGCTTGAAAGGGGCACGCCGCGCAGACTGAGCAAGCCAAGCGGTATGGCTGGCGGCATGGGTTGCACGGCTATGGCACAAACATCGGGCTTGAAAAACGGGTCGCTAAGCAAGCGTGTGGGCATAAAGCCGAGGTGGTCGCTGCGGCGGATGAGCTCAAGCATGAGCATGGTTGATGAGCAATGCACGATATTGCCAGGCGCAAACAGGCCTTGCTGTTCAAGCCATTTCACCAAAATGCTGCCCATGCTGCCAGGGCAAATATTGAGCGCCCATTTGGCGTTATTAAGCTCGCTCCAGCTTTGGGCGTGCTGCAAAGGGTGGCCAACGCGCCCGCTGACAGAAGATTCGATTTGGCACAGTGGCTCGAAAATGATTTCTTGCGGCAGCTCGGCAGGGTTGCCCAGCGCCAGTGCGAAGTCGATATTGCCCTCAATCAAGTCGGGCACGATGCGCGAAAAAAGCCCTTCGGTAAGCGTGATTTCAGCATCTGGCTGCACGCTCTCGTACTCGCGCAGCACGCGCGGCAGCACCAATGCGCTAACGGTGGGCGTTACAGCCACCACCACACGCGCTCCCGTGCCGCCACGCAGCAAGCATATTTATTGCTCGGCTTTATCCAAAATCGACAGCGACAAGCGGGCGCTTTGCAGCAGCACTTTGCCAGCGGTGGTGAACTCAATGCCACGGTAACTGCGGTTAAGCAGCTCTGCACCAACGGATTCTTCCAGCTCGCGCAAGGCCTTGGTAAGGGCGCTTTGGCTGAGGTTCATGGCGCGTGCAGCGGCACGAATAGAGGCCGATTCGGCCACTTGCACCAGTGCTTTTAGGTGGTGTTCTTTCATGATTGGGCGTTGTTGGGGTTGGAGGCAGCGTCTGCGGCAAGCCAAGGCAAATTAGTGAAAAGCAAAGTCAAAGTCAATCTGGGCAATGGTAGTTAGTAGGTGAATCATTGTAGTTGTCATCCAGCACAAAATATTGCCTTTCATTAACTTGTCAAGCTCAGCATAATTCAAAAAGTGTTAAGTTACCTTTCACTTTAACACCTGAATCTATTATTACCACCTATAAGGGGAGAGTTATGGCTGACATAAAAGACAATGTGCCATTTAAGGGAAATGAAAAGCTGTTATACGGCATTATCTTTGGCGTAATTACATTTTGGCTATTTGCGCAAACGATATTGAATGTGGCTCCAGTCATGTCGAAAGACTTGGGCACTGAAGCCTCTGTCATGAATATCGCGATTTCGATTACATCGCTGTTTTCGGGTATTTTTATTGTAGTGATGGGCGGCTTGGCCGACCGTGTGGGTCGGGTCAAAGTGGTGATGATTGGCTTTTGGCTCAACATCATCGGCTCGTTGCTGATTGCACTGGCTCCTGCTGGTGCGCTGGCTACACCCATGCTGCTGGTTGGGCGCTCATTGCAGGGCTTGTCGGCCGCTTGCATCATGCCTGCTAGCTTGGCGCTGGTAAAAACCTACTGGGAAGGTGCAGCACGCCAACGCGCTGTGAGCATGTGGTCAATTGGCTCATGGGGCGGCTCGGGCGTTTGCTCTATTTTTGGCGGCTTTGTAGCCCAAAATTTTGGCTGGCGCTATATCTTCTTTGCTTCTATTGCCATATCTTTCCTGGGTATGTGGATGATGAAAGGCACGCCCGAGAGCAAGGCTGAGAGCAAAGGCAACTACAAATTTGATATGGCTGGCGTAATCACTTTCATGATTACCATGATTGCCCTGCAAATCTTTGTAACGCAAGGCAACAAAATGGGCTGGACTAGCCCTGTGATTTTGGGCTTGGGCGCTGCATCGGTCGTGTTTGGCGCTGCGTTTTTCATGATTGAGTCGAAAGCAGACAACGCGTTTTTCGATTTCAAACTGTTTCGCAATCCCACTTACACAGGCGCAACCTTGTCTAACTTCTTGCTCAACGGCGTAGCAGGCACTTTGTTTGTATCGCTCCAACTGGTGCAGCGCGGCGGCACCATGTCGGCACAAGAAGCTGGTGGTTTGACTCTGGGCTATGCCATTGCCATTATTGCCTTCATCCGTGTGGGCGAAAAACTGCTGCAACGCTTTGGCTCACGCCGCCCAATGATTTGGGGCTGCTTGATTACAGGCCTGTCTATCGTGCTGCTCTCGCCCGCCCAATTGATGCAAGACCAATACCGCATTTTGGCGATGGTGGGCTATACCTTGTTTGGTGTGGGCTTGGCTTTCTATGCAACACCATCTACTGACGCGGCTCTTTCCAGCCTGCCAGCAGCGCAAGCAGGCTCAGGCTCGGGCATCTACAAAATGGCATCTTCGCTGGGTGCAGCTTTTGGCGTGGCAATTTCGGCTGCCATCTTTACTGCACTGAGCGCAGATAACAGTAACGTGCGCTGGCTCGAAGGCGTAATCTCCTTCGTTGGCCGCCAAGATAACCTGGCTGTGCGCGAAGCCGCTATTGTTGCGCTGATGTTTAACCTGTTCATGATTGTGGTGGCGATTGCATCAATTATGCTGACCGTTCCAAAATCAAAAGGCAAGAGCGCCTGATTCACGGTAATATCTCACTGCGCTGATATTGGTGCAGTGAAACTAATCCCCCTTTATCAAGTTTGCCCAGAATATAAAGGGGGCAACTGGGCAAAAACAAGGAGAAAGCTATGAGTAATATTCTGCAAGCATTAAGTGCCAAGCAAGAGACAATGCAGTCTTGGCTCCATCACCTGCACCGCTACCCTGAAGTAGCCTTTGAAGAGGTGCGCACAGCCAGCTACATTGCCGATTTGCTGCGCAGCTGGGGCTACGAGGTAACAGAAGGCATAGGCAAAACGGGCGTGGTTGCCAAAATGAAACTGGGCGACGGAGCTTCTTCCATTGGTCTGCGCGCCGACATTGACGCTTTGGGCATGCAAGAAGGCACAGACTGCGAACACAAAAGCACCATTGACGGCAAAATGCACGGCTGCGGCCACGATGCACACACCACCATGCTGCTGGGTGCGGCGCAATATCTGGCAGAAACCAAGTCTTTTAACGGCACGCTCAATTTGATTTTCCAGCCCGCTGAAGAAATCATGGCTGGCGCAATAGCCATGATTAACGATGGCTTGTTTGAAAAATTCCCCATGCAGCGCATGTTTGGTTTGCACAACATGCCCGCACTTGAAAAAGGCAAAATCCACCTGACCGAAGGCGGCTTTATGGCCGCAGTTGATAACTGGGAAATCGAGCTTACAGGCAAAGGCAGCCACGGCTCCATGCCCGAAAACAGCATTGACCCAGTCGTAGCAGGCGCATCACTTGTCATGGCACTGCAAACCATTGTCTCGCGCAATATTGCAGCTAAAAACACAGTGGTTGTATCGGTTGGCGCATTCTTGGCTGGTGATGCAGCTAACGTTATTCCGCAAAAAGCCATTTTGCGCATGAGCGTGCGCACCAGCAAACCTGAAATACGCCAATATGTGCTCGACCGCATCCGCGCCATCACTGCTGCGCAATCTGCATGCTATGGCGTAAGCTACGAAATCCGCGAAGGCGTGCCTGGAGCCGTGTTGGTCAATGACCCCGAACTAACCGCACAAACAGCGCAAGTCGTACGCGACGCTTTGGGCGAAGACAGCGTTATCACGCCAGGACCAACCTACATGGGCAGTGAAGACTTTGCCTACTACGCACAAAAAGTGCAGTCCACCTACGCCCTCATCGGCAACGGCGACACCGCAATGGTGCACAACCCCGCCTTCAAGTTCGACGAAAGCAATTTGCCCATTGGAGCGTCGTACTGGGTTGCTATCGCACAGCACTTCCTGAAGTAATGCGCGTAAAACCAATGCGTACAGAATACGGGTATTAATAACCTTTTAATTCCTCGCTCCGCTCTGGTGCTTAAGGTGGTATGTCCTAAAAAGGGCATATCACCTTTTTTTTTGTTATAAATGCGAGGCTTATGCCTTCTATCTAACAAAGTTGTCTAATTATGGTACCTACCCTTCCCCCAGTTGCTGCGCGCTTGGTCAATCTGGAAACCTTGATTATTACCATTGAGCTGATGGCAACCATTGCCTTTGCCATGTCGGGGCTCATGGAGGCTGTGCGCAAGCGTATGGATGTGGTGGGAGTGTTTTCTGTCACCTTCGTTAGCGCCTTTGGTGGCGGTACTTTGCGCGATGTGTTGCTTAATCGGCGCACCTTCTTTTGGGTGCAGCACCAGGAATATGTTTGGCTTGTGCTGCTGCTTACCCTGATTGTGCCTTTGCGCATGTCGGCCGTGCGGCGACAATCCATTGAAAAAGCCATGCACTTTGCCGATGCCTGCGGGTTGGGGCTGTTTACCATTTCAGGCATGTCAATTGCATTGCTGGCAGGCATGCCAAAAATAGTTGTCATCATGATGGGCACCATCACGGCAACATTTGGCGGCGTAGTGCGCGATGTGCTTTGCAATGAAATACCCAAAGCATTCCACGACCATAGCCCCTATGCACTGTGCTCCTTTGTGGGCGGTGCTTTCTTTTTATTTTTGCACGAGATTGGTACGCCAGCAGGCTTGGCCAGTGCTTTAGGCATCATCAGCATTACAGGCATGCGCTTGGTTGCCGTGGTGAAAAATTGGCATATACCAGCCTGGCCGCCTAAAAAATAGCCCTGCAGCAAGGCGTTGGCAGCATGCTGCCAAGGCAGGTATTAAGCTGCCTGTGCCTGCACTTTTGCTCGTATCTGGATGAACTTTTCCAGTTGGCTGCATCCCGTTAAAGCCACGGTGTTTAATCGCGCACGGTGAATCGCTTATTGCACTGCTGGCACGCGGGTTTTTCGAGATTGGCGAAAATCATGCAGCGCAATGCCTGCCCTGCGTGTTGCCCGACTGGGTGCGCTGGGTCTTTTTCTTTGCTGTCTTTGTTTTCTTCCCCGCTCGGAAAGTACCTTTTTAAATGATTACCGAAATAAGCGTTGCCGATTTGCCCGCTTGGGTAGCGCAACAACGTGCCGCTGGGCAGCAGCCGTATTTGCTCGATGTGCGCGCTGCCTGGGAGCTTGAGAGCGCCACAGCGCAGGCGCAAATTGCGCAAATGGGCATTGTGTTTGGGCACACGCCTTTGTCGCAGCTCGATGAGCTGCTTGAGACCGATAGCTTGCCGCCCAAAACTGCCCCCATTGCCTGCCTGTGCCACCACGGCAGGCGCAGCATGGCGGCGCTGATGATGCTTGAGCAAAAGGGCTATACACAGCTCTACAACATCCGTGGTGGCATTGCAGCATGGGCAGACTTGCTGCCTGAAATTGGGCGCTATTGACTGCTGCCGAGCTGGCTCTTCATTTGCCCTTGTATCTGCGCTGCTCGGGCTTTTTGCAGCCTTCTAAAAAGGCAAAAGCAAATAGCCAAACAGGCGAACCAGGCAGGCAACCCAAACAGGCAACCCAAACAGGCAAATATCCACGTTGCCAAACGCCTACATTGCCAAACAGATAAATAGCGGGTTTCTCGGCTATTTATCAAGCAAAGAGTCGCTCTGCTGCACTTCAAAAGGCTGGGATTGCGCGCTTGGGTGCTGTGGGCAGGCTTGCTCTTGCGGCTGTTGAGAGAGCTTTTCTATGGCTTGCCACAACAGGGCAATTTGCTGCTCGTGGCTGGCTGCATTGTCGATAAGCCCGCGCAAGGCCTGGCTCAAGGGGTCGTCATTTTGCGTTACGCCATAGGCAGAAAAGCCCATGTTTGAGGCTGCTTGTTCGCGCTTGGCGGCATCGTCGGCCTGAATGATGCGGGCGGGGTTGCCTACAGCGGTTGCACCAGCAGGCACGGGCTTGACGACAACCGCATTGCTGCCAATTTTTGCGCCTTCACCCACCTCAAAGCCGCCCAGCACCTTGGCGCCAGCGCCTACGACTACGCCGCGCCCGAGCGTGGGGTGGCGCTTGGTGCCTTTGTAAAGTGAAGTGCCGCCGAGCGTTACGCCGTGGTAGATGGTGCAGTCGTCGCCAATTTCGGCAGTCTCGCCTATGACTACGCCCATGCCGTGGTCGATGAAAACGCGCTGCCCGATGGTGGCGCCAGGGTGAATTTCAATGCCCGTGAGCCAGCGGTTCCAGTGCGAGAGCCAGCGGGCAAGCCAGGTCCAGTTGCGCTGCCACAGACGGTGGGCGGTGCGGTGCAGCACCACTGCGTGAAAGCCAGGGTAGGAAAATACCACGTCCCATTTGCTGCGGGCAGCAGGGTCGCGCTCAAGAATGCATTGGATGTCGGATTGGATTCGGGCAAACATGCTTGAAGTGTAATGCCAGTGCGCTTGGCGTGTGTGCGTGCAGGTTTTGTGCGGGGCAGGTGCGCTTGGCGGCTGCGTGACTGCGCTGCTCTGTGGGGGTTGTGATTATGGCGATGTTGTGGCGGGCAAAGGGGGCAAGCCAGTTGTGCCCAAGTGCAGCCAAGCCCGTCTGCCATGCGGCAGCGGCTTGGGCTTGACTTGACTTGGTGGTATTAGCCGCAACTGCCTGTATGCCCGCACTGGGTGCAGTATTCGCAGCCGTCTTTGCGAATCAGGGCAGGAGCGCCGCATTCGGGGCATTTTTTACCAGCCATGAGTGGCAGCGTCATTTGTGTGGCAGGTGTGTAGTTGGGCGAGGGTGCGTCCATGTCGCGCAGGGGCAGCTCCATTTGGGTGCGCTCGGCAATCAGGTTTTGCAGGGCATAGGCGATGGCGGCTACTTCGCTGTCGTGCCAGCGGGGAACGAGTGTGCCGTCTTCTTTGGCGTAGGTTCCCAGGCGTACGGGGCCACGGTCCCAGGCGACTTTACGCAAGTCTTCAAGGGCGCGGTCGAGAAAGCCGCCGCGCGCAGCCAGCGACAGTGAGCGCATGGTGGCAGTAATCCACTGCTGTGATTCGCCGCTTTGGCCTACGGGCATGAAAAACTCGATGGCACGCTCTACCGTGCGCCCGTCAGGTGAGGATACGGGCATGAAGGAGACGATGAGGTAGAGGCGCTTTTTGCCGTCTTGCGTCCAGTACTCGATTTTTTCGGTCAGGGCGCTGAGTGCGCCTTTGGGGCGGCTTTCGATGACGGTGCGCATGGGGTCGATGCATGGCTCGTTGCTGCTGGGTTGGGCAGCAGCAGGCGCGGGCGCTGGGGCGGCGCTTGGTGCAGGCGCTTCAAGTACTGCGCCCAAGATGTTGTTGGGGCGGTAGGTGGCAAGCCCTTTCAGGCCGGCAGTCCATGCCTGGTGGTACAGGTTTTTAAAGTCTTCGTAAGGGTAGTCGGCAGGGATATTGACGGTTTTGGAGATGGATGTGTCAATAAAGGGTTGCACGGCTTGCATCATGCCGATGTGGTCTTGGGCGCTCATTTCCAGTGCGCTGACGAAGTAGGCGGGCAGTGCCGCGTCGCCGCTGCTGCCGTGCAGGGCGTGGTAGAGGCGGTAGGCGTGGTCTTCTACGGTGTATTGGCTGGTGCTGCCGTCGCTTTCGCGCTTTTTGCGGTTGTAGGTCCACGAAAAAGCGGGCTCGATGCCGTTGGAGGCGTTATCAGCAAAGGCCAGGCTGACTGTGCCTGTGGGGGCGATGGAGAGCAGGTGGCTGTTGCGCAGGCCGTGCGTTTTGATGTCTGCCTTGATGTCTTCGGGCAGGCGGCTGGCAAAGCTTTCGCTGCCCAGATAGGCGGTTGCGTCAAATTTGGGGAATGCGCCTTTTTCTTTGGCGAGTTCAATCGAGGCGCGGTAGGCTGCGTCGCGCATGTGGCGGGCGATTGTGGCTGCCATGTGGCGGCCTTCGTCGCGGTCGTAGCGCAGGCACAACATGCTCAAAGTGTTGCCCAGCCCCGTAAAGCCTACGCCAATGCGGCGCTTGGCTTGGGCTTCTTCGCGCTGCTGCGGCAGGGGCCACCAGGTGACATCAAGCACGTTGTCCAGGGCGCGTACCTGTATGGCTACGGCTTGTTCAAATGCGGCAAAGTCAAACTCGGCTGCGCCGCCTACGCCAAAGGGGTTGCGCACAAAGCGTGGCAGGATGATGGGGCCCAAATCGCAGCAGCCGTAGTTGGGCAGGGGTTGCTCGCCGCAGGGGTTGGTGGCAGCAATGGTTTCGCAGTAGTTGAGGTTGTTGTCGCGCCCGATTTGGTCGAGGAACAAAATGCCAGGTTCGGCAAAGTCGTAGGTGGACTGCATGATGGTGTCCCACAGCTCGCGTGCGGGGATGATGCTGTAGACCCAAAGACCATCACTGCGCTGGTGTGCGCCGTTGTCAATGAGTTTTTTGCCTGGGCGGGCTTTGTGTACCAGCTCCCAGGCGGTGTTGGCGGCTACGGCTTGCATAAAAGCGTCGCTTACGCCAACGGAGACGTTGAAGTTGTTCCAGCGCCCGGGGGTGCGTTTGGCGGTGATAAATTCAAGCACGTCGGGGTGGTCGATGCGCAGCACGCCCATTTGTGCGCCACGGCGTGCGCCTGCGCTTTCTACCGTGGAGCAGCTTTGGTCAAACACATTGATGTAGCTGCATGGGCCGCTGGCGATGCTGGCTGTGCCTTTGACTTCAGCACCTTTGGGGCGTATGCGCGAAAAATCGTAGCCCACACCACCGCCACGGCGCATGGTTTCGGCAGCTTCGCGCAGGGCTTCGTAAATGCCGGGGTAGCCGTCATCGTCAAAGCCCTGAATGCCATCGCCCACGGGCTGCACAAAGCAGTTAATCAGTGTGGCTTGGATATTGGTGCCCGCTGCACTCATGATGCGCCCCGCGCCAATGGCACCAGCGTGCAGGTTGGCAAGGAATTTTTCTTCCCAGTGCGCACGAAGCTCGGGCGCTTCGGCGCTGGCTAGCGCCTTGGCTACACGCTGGTAGAGGTCGTGCGCGGATGTTTCGCCTGCCTTGAGGTATTTTTCAGCCAGCACATCAACGGTGATGGGCTGCTCTTTGAGCGCGATAGGCGTGGCGTTGGGCGTAGATGTGTTCATGGTGCTGCCTTTAAAGTAATTGTTTTGTCAGCAATTGCTGGCAAAACAAAGCAGGCAGCAACTGGTGCGCGGCCTGCGGATGAATTAAGAAAATATGCAGAAATAGCAAGCGTAAGCAGGCGCTGCGGAGTGCGTTTGCAGGCTGCTTTCAAGCTGCTTGCACACCATGAAAAGATGAAAATGCGCCGTAGGTACGGCCGATACTATACCGCTTTTTATGCGGCTCGAAACGCTATCGGTAGCGTTTATAAATAAATTTATCGCTAGATGTAGTGTTTCGCTCGCAATCTGGCAATGCTTGGTAAATTGCTTTTTTCTTCAGAAATATCATGCATTTAGCAGCCTGATTAGCTGCTTTTCTTGATGAGGTGCTTTTAAGCTGGCAGCTTTGTAAAATGGCTGAAAAATGTGCAGCGATGCCGCTTTCAGGCCGATAGCCGCGATAATTGCAATCTATGCAAAAACAACGAATTATTGTGGGCTTAAGTGGCGGCGTTGATTCGGCCGTCAGCGCGTATTTGCTCAAGCAGCAAGGCCATGAAGTGCTCGGCATTTTCATGAAGAACTGGGAAGATGACGATGATTCCGAGCATTGTTCGTCGCGGCAGGATTTTTTGGACGCTGCTGCTGTAGCCGATGTGCTGGGCATTGAAATCGAGCATGTGAACTTTGCCGCCGAATACAAAGACCGCGTGTTTGCCGAGTTTTTGCGCGAATACGAAGCAGGCCGCACGCCCAATCCCGATGTGCTGTGCAATGCCGAAATCAAGTTCAAGGCATTTTTAGACCATGCCATGCGCTTGGGCGCTGAAAAAATAGCCACTGGCCACTACGCCCGCGTGCGCCACAATGCGGCCAGTGGCTTGGTTGAGCTGCTCAAAGGGTGCGACTCCAGCAAAGACCAAAGCTATTTCTTGCACCGCTTAAACCAGCAGCAACTTGCTAAAACCCTTTTCCCCGTAGGCGAGCTGCCCAAAACCGAAGTGCGCCGCATTGCCGCAGAGATTGGTCTGCCCAACGCGAAGAAGAAAGACTCAACAGGCATTTGCTTTATCGGCGAGAGGCCTTTTCGTGAATTTTTAAACCGTTACTTGGCCAGCCAGCCTGGGCTGATTAAAGATGAAAAAGGCCGCACCATAGGCAAGCACATGGGCTTGAGCTTTTACACCTTGGGGCAGCGCCAAGGGCTGGGCATTGGGGGCGTAAAAGAAAAAGGCGCACAGCGCGGCAGTGGCGCGCATGCGCCGTGGTTTGTTGCGCGTAAAGACCTCGCCAGCAACACCTTGTACGCGGTGCAGGGGCATGACCACCCGTGGCTGCTCGCACACACATTGCAGGCGGGAAATTTAAGCTGGTGCGCAGGTCGCCCGCCCGTTGCGGCGCTGGCTGCGGCTGGCTTTAGCGCCAAAACACGCTACAGACAAAGCGACGCGCCTTGCGTGCCGCAGATGCTCGCCAATGGCAACTTGCAGCTTGATTTTGCCCAAGCACAGTGGGCAGTTACGCCAGGGCAAAGCGCGGTGCTGTATGACGGCGATGTGTGCTTGGGCGGCGGCGTGATTCAAGCTGCTTTGCCACAAGCCGATTAGCCGAGCGAGAGTAAAGCAGGCAGCACGCTGCATAACCCAAGCAGTATCCAAGCAGTATCCAAGCAGTATCCAAGCAGTATCCAAGCGGTATCCAAGCAGTATCCAAGCGGGTCGTGCAAACAAAGCAGTCGCAAGAGCCCAAGCGCCCAAGAGCAGCTTGTGC
>JAGONG010000001.1:0-8275 GCA_017993135.1 Allobrachymonas sp. | reverse complement strand
CCAAGCAGTATCCAAGCAGTATCCAAGCAGTATCCAAGCAGTATCCAAGCGGTATCCAAGCAGTATCCAAGCGGGTCGTGCAAACAAAGCAGTCGCAAGAGCCCAAGCGCCCAAGAGCAGCTTGTGCAGGGGATGTGCTTTGCATTGAAAGGCAAAGCCGCTGCCGCCATAGTTACAGCCATCGCGCAGCGTTTGTAGCAAATAAGCACTTGTATATAAACAGGCTATCGCTACAATGAAATTGCAAGGCGGGTGCAGAGCTGCATAGCGTTTGAAGGTGCAAGCACCCTCATGCACGAGATAGACAGAAAAAACCTTTTCCCCCAAGCCTCTATCGTGTGCTGCTGCGTCACGCGTAGCTGCGGCAGCGTTTTTTCAGGCATGGCAAATCCAGTGGAGCTTTTATGCAACCCCCCGTTTTAAAACCCGTTAATCCCAATTTTTCTTCAGGCCCATGCGCCAAGCGCAGCGGCTACCAAGTCTCCAAGCTGGATTTGAGCGCACTGGGGCGCTCGCACCGTTCGGCGCTGGGTAAAAAGCTGCTGGGTCAAGCGTGCAGCGAAACGGCTCGCATTCTGGGCTTGCCCGAAGGCTACCGCGTAGGCATAGTGCCTGCATCAGATACGGGGGCGGTAGAAATGGCGCTGTGGTCGCTACTCGGCGCGCGCGGCGTAGATATGCTGGCGTGGGAGTCTTTTGGCGCAGGCTGGATAACGGATGTAGTCAAGCAGCTCAAATTGCCCCATGTCACCAAGCACGAAGCAGGCTACGGCGAATTGCCCGATTTAAGCCAAGTCAATTTCGACAACGACGTGGTCTTTACCTGGAACGGCACCACCTCAGGTGTGCGCGTGCCGCATGGCGACTGGATTGCCGATGAGCGCAAGGGGCTCACCATTTGCGATGCCACCAGCGCCGTCTTTGCTGTGGACATGCCTTGGAGCAAGCTCGACGTTGTCACCTACTCATGGCAAAAAGTGCTGGGCGGCGAAGGCGCACACGGCATGCTCATACTCAGCCCACGCGCAGTAGAACGGCTTGAGAGCTACAGCCCGCCGTGGCCATTGCCGAAAATCTTTCGCATGACCAGCGGCGGCAAGCTCATTGAGGGCATCTTCAAAGGTGAAACCATCAACACCCCGTCCATGCTGTGCGTGGCAGACTATCTTGATGCGCTGGCTTGGGTCGATAGCTTGGGCGGTGTGCAAGCCACCATTGCCCGCTGCAACGCCAACCTGCAAGTGGTAGCTGACTTTGTTGCAGCCAACGACTGGATAGACTTTTTAGCCCAAGACCCCGCTACGCGCTCCAACACCAGCGTGTGCCTGAGCCTCAAGCTGCAGGCCGACCAAGTAAAGCAAGTGGCCAAACTGCTCGAAAGCGAAGGCGTAGCCTACGATATAGGCGCATACAAAGACGCACCAGCAGGCATTCGCATCTGGTGCGGCGCTACGGTAGAAACGGCAGATTTGCAAGCACTTATGCCTTGGCTGCACTGGGCTTATCACACCGTTAAAGCCGCCTGATAAGCCTTGGGCAACACGGGGCTGGCACAGTGTGCGAAAGCACAAGTTGGCGCGGGCAAACACGCGCCAAAGCCATACGGTAAGGCAGCACAAGCCAGCAGCAACCTCTTGTTTTTTCATTATTTGGATTTTGTTCAAACACCCACCACGAAAGCACACCATGCACAAAATACGCACCTACAACGCCATTGCTGTAAAAGGGCTGGAGCAATTCCCCCGCCAAGATTTTGAAGTAGGCAGCGAAACGCCCAACCCCGAAGCCTTTTTGCTGCGCAGCCACAAACTGCATGGCGAAGAAGTGCCAGCCAGCCTGCTAGCCGTAGCCCGCGCGGGCGCAGGCGTAAACAACATACCTGTAGCCGACTATGGCAAGCAAGGCATTGTGGTATTTAACACGCCAGGAGCCAATGCCAACGCCGTAAAAGAGCTGGTGCTGGCAGCCATGCTGCTGTCTGCGCGCGGCATATTGCCAGGCATTGCATACGCCCAGTCGCTATCGGGCATGGATGATGCAGCGGCTATGTCCAAACTGCTTGAAAAAGAAAAATCCCGCTTTGCTGGCAGCGAGCTGCATGGCAAAACGCTAGGCATCGTGGGGCTGGGTGCCATTGGCTCCATGGTGGCGAGCGCGGCACTGGCTATGGGCATGAACGTGCTGGGCTTTGACCCAGCCTTGTCGGTTGAAGCCGCGTGGCGCTTGTCTAACGAAGTGCAGCGCATGGAAAACTTGCATTCGCTGCTGGCACGCGCAGACTATATTTCCTTGCACGTGCCAGCCATAGATGCAACGCGCCACATGATTAATGCCGAAGCACTGTCAGCTACGAAAACAGGCGCAGTGCTGCTCAATTTTGCCCGCGAAAGCATTGTTGATAAACAAGCCCTGCTGCAAGCACTGGCGGCAGGCAAACTGCAACGCTATGTGTGCGACTTTCCCGAGCCAGAGCTGCTTGGGCACGCGCAAATCATTGCCATGCCACACATTGGGGCAAGCACGGCCGAATCTGAAGAAAACTGCGCGGTAATGGCAGCAAACCAGTTGGTGGACTATCTGCGCAACGGCAACATCGTCAATTCAGTCAATTTCCCCACCGTAGTCATGCCGCGTACCGAAGGCACAAGCCGCATCACCTTTATCAACCACAACGTAGCAGGCGTGCTCGGGCAAGTCTTGTCCATACTGGCCGAGGCCAAAATCAACGTAATCGACATGGTAAACCGCAGCCGAGGCGAGCTGGCTTACAACATACTTGATGCACAAGCTGCACCGCCCAGCGCCGTCTTGCAAGCCATAGCCCGCGTAGAAAACGTTATACGCGTACGCATGATTTAGCGCAAACAGGCAAACCCGCCAAACTCGCCAAACCCAGCCGCACCAACGCGCCACAAGCGCCCACAGCCGCAGTCACAGCCACGCCGCAAAGCCAAGAAAAGGCAGCGCAGCAGCATCACTGCAGCTTTGGGCGCTGCGCATTAGCCTTATACGCACAATGGCGGGTAAAATGCGCCACTTTCCCTATCTGCATCTTGCGCCCCATTTTCCTCTTATCCTATTGCCAGAAAGTTTTGCATGTTTGACTATGTTCGCAAAAACAACAAGTTATTGACCGGCCTGATGATGCTGTTCATCATTCCGTCTTTTGTCTTTGGCGGGTTTGAAGTCTATCGGCGCATCAGCGGGCCGGGCAACGGCGTAGCCAGCATTGACGGGCAGCCCATCAGCCAGCAAGAATGGGATGAAGCCCATCGCCATGACGTAGCGCAAATACGCGCCAGCCAGCCCGATGCAGATGCCGCCATGCTCGACTCGCCCTACGTGCGCTACGCAGCGCTTGAACGTTTGATTGAGCAGCGCCTGATTGCTGCTGCCATCCAAAAATTCCACATGCAAGTAAGCGACCAAAGCGTAGCGCAAGCACTCATGCAAATCCCCGAAATTGCAGCCTTGCGCGGTGCAGACGGCAAAATGGACGAAGCCAAATACCGCCAGCTACTGCGTGAAAACAACAAAACCCCCGAAGACTTTGAAGCCTTTGTGCGCACACAACTCTCGCAGCAGCAAATACTCCAGGGCATCAGCGCCAGCATGGGCTGGCAGCCAGCCGTGCTCTCGCAAGAAGTGCTCAGGCCTTTGCTTGAGCAGCGTGAAGTGCAGGTAAGCCTGTTCAAAGCGGCAGACTATGTCAGCCAAGTCAGCAGCACCGAAGCTGATGTGCAAGCCTGGTTCAAACAGCACGCCAAGCAATATGTAGCGCCAGAGCAAGCACAAATCGAATACCTGCTCCTTGACGAAGCAGCCATCAACAAGCGCCACCCGCACACCGAGCAAGACGTAAAAGCCTGGTACCAGCAAAACAGCGCACACTACAGCCAGCCCGAAACACGCCGCGCCAGCCACATCCTGATTTTGGCAGACGAAGCCGCAGACAAAGCCACGCTCGATGCAGCCAAGGCCAAAGCACAGGCGCTGCTCACAGAAGTCAAAGCCAAGCCCGAGAGCTTTGCAGCACTTGCCAAGAAAAACTCGCAAGACCCGGGCTCGGCCGCGCAAGGCGGAGATTTGGGCTTTTTCATCCGCGAGAAAATGGTTAAACCTTTTGCAGATGCAGCGTTCGCACTGAAAAAAGGCGAAATCAGCGAAATCGTGCAAAGCAAATATGGCTTTCACATCATCCAGCTTCAAGACATAAAGCCAGCCAACACGCCAGCCTTTGAAACTGTGAAAGCCAGAGTCACCCAAGACTACCAGCAAGAGCAAAGCAACTTGCACTTTGCCAACGATACCCGCGCCTTGGCTGAAGAAGTGAGCAAAAACCCGCTTTCTCTGAAAGCAGCGGCAGAAAAACTCGGCCTCACGCTGCAAACAGCCAATGGCATAAGCCGCCAGCCAGCAGCCAACGCACAAGACGTACTGAGCCACCCCAAGCTTCTCAAAGCACTGTTTGCCGCGCAGTCTTTAGATAAAAAACACGCAACCGAAGTCTTGACATTAGCCCCCAACCTGATTGCCGTAGGGCGCGTAGTTGCTTACACGCCAGAGCGTGCCAAAACGTACGACGAAGTCAAAAGCCAGCTAGCGCAAGACTATGTGCAAGCCAAAGCTGCAGAACTCGCACAAGCCGCAGGCGCAGCGCAGCTCAAACAATGGGCAGCCAACCCGCAGCAAGCGCAAATGCCCGCACCCGTGCTGGTGTCCAAAGCGCAACCAGCAGGTCAGCCGCAAGCCGTAGTAAGCGCAGCCATGCACGCCAACCGCGGCAAACTGCCCGCGTTTGAAGGCGTAAACATAGCAGGGCAGGGCTATGCGATTGTGCGCGTTAATAAAGTGCTCGAGCCCGACGCTGCCGCTGCCGCAATCCAGGCGCAGCAAGTGCCAGCCGTGCAACAGGCTTTAATGCAAGCGCAGTCATTGGCATACCTTGAAAGCCTGAAAAAGGTGCTGAACGTGAAAATCAACGTGCCAGCACCAGCTTTTCCCGCAAAAACAGACGCAATGCAATAAATTTTTATAACTGGCGCGGCGCAATGTGCCCGTAGCCAGTTATAATAATTTTCTTTTGGTGGCTGTAGCTCAGTTGGTAGAGTCCAGGATTGTGATTCCTGTTGTCGTGGGTTCGAGCCCCATCAGCCACCCCATATTGCCAAAGAAAGCCCGGCTAGCCCGGGCTTTCTTGTGCGCCATGTCTGCACATGCACACCTCCATTGAGACGACAATGCCCAGTCCTTCCAACTGGCATAGCGCATGGCGCACAATGTGCAAATGTCCATCTGTCGGCAACCTTGTGGAGCGTTCTGATGCAATTTTCCGCCACCATCCTTTTTAACGAGCAAGTCGCTCCTGGCTACTGGCGCATTCGCCTAAGCGCGCCTGCAGCCTTTGCGCAAGCCGAACCAGGCCAATTTGTCATGGTGCGCATTGCTGATGCGATTGAGCCTTTGCTGCGCCGCCCGTTTGCCGTGTTTGATGCTGGCATGCAAGACGCGCCAACACCAGCGGCACAACCCCAAGCCTGGTTTGAAATGCTCTACCACGTTGTAGGCACTGGCACGGCCAAGCTTGCCAGCTTGCTAGCTGGGCAAACGGTAGATATTCTGGGGCCGCTGGGCACGGGTTTTGTTACAGGCGCGGCTGATGAAGACAAGCTGCTAGTTGGCGGCGGCATTGGTCTGGCACCATTGCACTTGCTCGCAAAAAGCCTGCTGGCACAAAAAGCAACGGTACACCTGTTTGCAGGCGGGCGCAGTCGCGAAGACGTGCTGTGTTTTGATGATTTTGCCCAGCTTGGCGCAACATGCCACGCAGCAACCAATGATGGCTCTTTTGGCGAGGCTGGTTTTGTCACCGCGCCGCTTACGCGCTACCTCGACCAGTTGCAGGGCAAGGCCACTATCTACGCCTGCGGGCCTACGCCCATGCTACGCGCTGTAGCGCAACTGGCTGCTGCGCGCGATGTACCTTGCCAAGTTTCGCTAGAGGGTTATATGGCTTGTGGTGTGGGCGCTTGTTTGGGCTGCGTGGCTGAAGGCCACAACCATAGCCAGCAAACGCCAGATTTTCGTTGCGTTTGCACCGAAGGCCCCGTATTTGATTCCAGAGAACTGAAGTGGGAGTAGCACGCATGAAACCCAATTTGTCTGTCAATGTGGCTGGTATGGCCTTGCGCAACCCGATTATGACGGCCTCGGGCACGTTTGGTTATGGCGAGGAATTTTCGCAATACGTCAATCTCAACACCTTGGGCGGCATAGTCACCAAAGGCTTATCCTTGCGCCCACGCGCGGGTAACCCCACGCCGCGCATTGTTGAAACGCCTGGCGGTATGCTCAATGCCATTGGGCTGCAAAACGTGGGCATTGATGCGTTTATCGAGAAAAAACTGCCGTTTTTGCGCACGGTTGATACGCTGTGCGTGGCCAACTTTTTTGGCGATACCGTAGATGAATACGCTGAAATGGCGCGCAGGCTCAACGAGTTGCCCGAAGTGGCAGCGCTGGAGATGAACATCTCTTGCCCAAACGTCAAGCAAGGCGGCATTGTTTTTGGTAGCGACCCAGCGTGCGCTGCGGGTGTAGTAGCAGCTTGCCGTGCAGCGACCAGCAAGCCGCTGATTGTGAAACTCTCGCCCAACGTGACCGATGTGGTGGCTATGGCCAAGGCGTGCGCCGATGCAGGCGCTGATGCGCTCTCGCTGATTAACACCTTGATTGGCATGGCCATTGACATCAACACCCGCCGCCCTGTGCTGGCTAACGTTACGGGCGGGCTGTCGGGCCCAGCCATTAAGCCAGTGGCGCTGCGCATGGTGCTGCAGGTGGCGCGGGCGGTAAAGCTGCCTATTATTGGCATTGGCGGCATCATGAGTGCCACCGATGTGATTGAATTTATGCTTGCTGGCGCAAGCGCCGTGCAGATTGGCACAGCCAGCTTTATCACCCCAGGCATTGCCGAGCAAATTGTGCAAGACCTGCAAGCGTGGATGGTTGCCAACAAGGTGCAAGACATCAATAGCCTGATTGGTGCGTTAGAGCTGTAAAGGCAGATTTCTCGCGTGTGCTAGCTTGCAACGGCTTGTGCGAGATAGCCATCTGGCAAGCTGCGCCTTGTTTAAAAAACGTTAAAATCAGATAAAAGCCCGTAAGTCGCAAGATTTTCGGGCTTTTTTGTGCGTTTTGTTTTTGCGGTGAAATTTTTTGAAACACAAAAACCCCACCAAACCACGCGGTAGCGGCAAGAGCTTGCGCCGCAATCGTGCGATTGCTGTATCCTCTTGGGCACAATCAAAATCTCTCTGCCATGCACGCTGCTTGCGCATAAGCTGTGCAATAGGGGCTGGCAGGGTTTGTCATACAAGGACGGTGTTATGGCTGCTACAACAGATACTTCTCTTACTCCCGCGCACGACATGCAGGCCAAGCCTGATACAGACCCCCAAGAAACCCGCGAATGGGCAGATGCACTTACTGCCGTCATTGAGCACGAAGGTGCAGAACGTGCGCATTTTCTGCTTGAAAACCTGCTGGAACACGCACGCCAGCACAGCATAGACCTGCCTTTTTCGGCCAATACGGCCTATGTCAATACCATTGAGGCAGAGCAGGAAATGCGCTGCCCTGGTAACTTGAAGCTCGAAGGCAGGCTACGCGCCTACATGCGCTGGAACGCCATGCTGATGGTGGTGCGTGCCAACCGCCTTAATCCCGATGATGGTGGCGATTTGGGCGGGCACATTGGCTCGTTTGCTTCTGTAGCCAATATGTATGCGGCAGGTTTTAACCATTTCTGGCACGCCGAAAGCGCCGATGGTGGCAAAACCCACGGTGGCGACTGCATTTATCTGCAAGGCCACACCGCGCCCGGCATTTACGCCCGCGCCTATCTGGAAGGGCGGCTCACTGAGGAGCAACTTGATAATTTCAGGCAAGAAGTGGGCGGCAAGGGGCTATCGAGCTACCCGCACCCCAAGCTGATGCCTGATTTTTGGCAGTTTCCCACCGTAAGCATGGGGCTGGGGCCGCTTATGGCGATTTATCAGGCGCGTTTCCTCAAATACCTGCACGCACGCGGCATTGCCGATACTGCCAAGCGCAAGGTATGGGCGTTTTGCGGCGATGGCGAAATGGACGAAGTTGAAAGTCTGGGTGCTATCAGCGTGGCGTCGCGTGAGCGACTTGATAACCTGATTTTTGTCGTCAATTGCAACCTGCAACGGCTCGATGGCCCCGTGCGTGGTAACGGCAAAATCATTCA
>JAGONG010000074.1 GCA_017993135.1 Allobrachymonas sp. | reverse complement strand
GGCTCAACCACTTGCCCCGTGCGGGCGCAGCGCGGCACCATGAGTTTGTGCTTTTTGGTCTCAATCAGTGCGCCCTGCTCTTGCAGGTCTTTCACCACGGCTTTACGCGCTACAAAGCGGTCCATGCCGCGGTAGGCTTCGGGGGCTTCGTCGTTGATGGTGGCATCGAGGTTGAGCACGCAAATCATGGGCAGCTTGTGGCGCTGGCCTACGGCGTAGTCGTTGGCATCGTGCGCGGGGGTAACTTTGACTACGCCCGTACCAAAGGCGCGGTCCACATACGCATCGGCAATCACGGGTATGGCGCGGCCTACCAGCGGCAGGGTGACGGTTTTGCCTATCAGGTGCTGGTAGCGTTCGTCTTCGGGGTGTACCATCACGGCCACGTCGCCCAGCATGGTTTCGGGGCGGGTGGTGGCTACGGTGAGGCTGCCTGTGCCATCGCTCAAGGGATAGGCAATGTGCCACAAAAAGCCGTCTTCTTCTTCGCTTTCTACTTCCAAATCGCTTACGGCGGTTTTGAGCACGGGGTCCCAGTTCACCAAGCGTTTGCCACGGTAAATCAAGCCTTGTTCGTACAGGCGCACGAAGGTATCGGTCACCACGGTGGAGAGTTTGTCGTCCATGGTGAAGTATTCGCGGCTCCAGTCTACGCTGGCACCCATGCGGCGCATTTGGTTGGTGATGGTGTTGCCGCTTTCTTCTTTCCATTCCCAGACTTTGGCAACGAAGTTTTTACGCGCCTGTGCGGGCGTGTCGCCCATGTCGTGGCGGCTGATGCCTTGGGCTTGCAACTGGCGCTCCACCACGATTTGCGTGGCAATGCCAGCATGGTCTGTGCCAGGTATCCACGCCGTGTTGTAGCCGCGCATACGGTGGTAGCGCGTGAGGCTATCCATAATGGTTTGGTTAAAGGCGTGCCCCATGTGCAGCGTGCCTGTCACGTTGGGCGGGGGCAATTGGATGCAGAAGTCTTGCCCCGCAGCGTGCGCCTGCGCACAAGGCTGGCCTGTGCCGCGCTGCCCTGCTGCGCCGTAGCCGCGCTGCTCCCACAAGCTGCCCCAGCGTTGTTCAAGCGTGGCGGGTTCAAAGGATTTGGTCAGGCTCTCAAGGCCGGGTTGTGCAGGGGTAGTCATGGCAGGCAATCAATTAAAACACTACAAGAACCCGCCGCAGTGCCGCAATGCGGGCGGCGGGCAAAAGGGTGATTTTACTTGGGGTAAAGCCTGCCGCTGGCACTGCGGCCGATAGTGCCGCTGCTTTCAGAGCAAATTCAGCGGTATTTTCAGATATTGCGTGCCGTTGCTTTCGGCTGGGGGCAGGTGGCCCGCGCGGATATTGACTTGCACCGAGGGCAGTATCAGGCGCGGCATGTCGAGCGTGGCATCGCGTTTGGTACGCATGGCGACAAATTCCTGCTCGCTGATGCCATCTTTCACATGGATGTTGCCTGCCTTTTGCTGCGCTACGGTGTATTCGCAAAACGCTGAAGGGTTGGCGGCTACGCCATCAACATAGCTGTGACAGAGGAACAGGCGCGTATCGGCGGGCAAGGCCAGCAGCTTGTGCAGGCTTTGGTAGAGCTGGCTGGCGCTGCCTCCAGGAAAATCGCACCGTGCTGTGCCTTCTTGTGGCGAAAAGATAGTGTCGCCCACAAACACCACATCGGCTTGGCCTTCGGGCATGTGTACACGCCATGCGCTGTCTGCGGGGGTGTGGCCTGGCACATGCAGGGCTTCAATGCGCAAGCTGCCTAGCGTGATGCTGTCGCCATCGGCCAGAAGTTTGTCAAACTGGCTGCCATCGGTGGCAAGGTCGCTTAAGTTGAATATGTCTGCAAAGGTGCGCTGCACGGTGGTGATGGATTGGCCGATAACGGTCTGCCCGCCCAATTGCTCGCGCAGATAGACTGAGGCTGATAGGTGGTCGGCATGGGCGTGGGTTTCGATAATCCATTGCAGCCGCAAGCCGTGCTCGCGCACATAGGCAGCTACTTTTTCAGCGCTTTGGGTGCTGGTGCGGCCCGAGTTGGGGTTGTAGTCCAGCACGGGGTCGATAATGGCGCAATCGCTGCCTTGGCCTTGGTGCAAAACATAGGTGAAAGTGCTGCTGTATTCGTCAAAAAAAGTGTGGATGGTGGTGTTTGGCATATTGCCCTCCTGTGGTGGAAAAAGTACCGAAAATGCGGTGAAAAAACTCAAAAAACCAAAACACTCAAAAGCCCAAAACGTTTGGATAAAACGTTTTAAGCAGCAGCAAAACCATAGACAGCAGCACCAGCAGCGCAAAGCCGCGTTGCAGCCAGCTTTGCGGTATGCGCTGCGCCCACAAGCGCGCTGCCAGCACGCCTGCCGTGGTGCTGGCCATAAAAACCCAGCCGCCCGCGCCAAACTGTGCGCCTTGTGCAATCAGTTGCAGGGCAGAAAATGCCGAAACCAGCGCAATCACGGCCAGCGATGTAAGCACCACGCTGTGGTAGCGCAAATTTGTATAACGCTGCAGCATAGGCACAACCACAAAGCCGCCCCCCACGCCGAGCATGCCGCTCATCAGCCCTGCCACGCTGCCAATCAGCCCCAAAGCGCCAAAGCACGCTGGCTGCCAAATAAACCTGCCACTGCCCGCATCAACCTGACAGGGCTTGGCCTGCGTATCAGTTTGCTTCTCAACTGCACCTTGCGGCACTTGCCTGCCTGCCAAGCGCCAACTGCGCCAAGCCACCAGCAGCAGCACACCGCTAAAAAGCACTGCCAGCCAGCTCTGCGAAACGCGCAAAGCCAGCCAACTGCCCACTGGAGAAAAAACCGCACCCAAAGCGCTCATATACAGCGCTGCACGGTAGCGCACCAGCCCTTGGCGCAAGCCTGCCACTGCACCCAGCGCCGCACCCATCGTTACAGCCAGCAAAGCCACGGGCTTGGCGGCAAGCATATCCATGCCACCCATAACCAGTGCAGGAATAGCCAAAATGCCACCGCCAGCTCCTGTCAGCCCTACAACAATGCCAGTGCATAAACCAAGCAGCAGGTTCAAAATATTCATAGATGGCCAATGTTTGATGAACAATCAAAGGAAGAAAACATGATTCATTATATTTAAAAATAAAATGTTTGCACGATACTACTATTACCGCTGCAAATCACCCACAGCAAATCCGGTCAAATTTCTGACACACCCTATACGCAGGTTTTTTTGCAACATCGGCGATATTTATAGCCTCACCACATGACAGCAACCACGAGAAAAGTCGGGGTTTCATCGTTTTGTCACACAACTGTCAAACAGTATGCAGTAAGCTAGCTGGTATCGGCTTTTTTTATTGATAACTCCAATGACCCAACCTGCCCTGATAGATCGTGACCTGAGTATTTTGGACTTTAACGCCCGCGTACTCGACTGGGCGGCTCGTACCGAAGTCCCCCTGCTCGAGCGCCTGCGCTATCTCTCCATTGTTTCATCCAATCTTGACGAATACTTTGAAGTACGCATGGCCAACTTGCTACACGCTGCGCAAGACCATGTACAAGAAGGTGAATTTACAGAAGCCGCTTTTTACCAAGTCTGCGACAAGGCGCATGCGCTGGTTCGGTTGCAATATGACATCCTGCAAAACCAGTTGCACCCTGCCATGGCGGCAGAAAATATACGCATCGTGCCGCACGTTGAGCGCACGCCCGAGCAGCGCCGCTGGGTCAAAAACTACTTTTTGCGCGAAGTGGCTCCACTGGTACTGCCAGTAAGTCTGGATCCCGCACACCCGTTTCCGCGAGTAGCCAACAAATCGCTCAACTTTATTGCCAAGCTGGGCGGACAAGATGCCTTGGGCCGTTCCAACAGCATTGCCATCATCAAAGTGCCACGTGTTCTGCCACGGCTGCTGCATTTGCCGCCGTCTTTGTGCGATGGCAAAAATCTGCTGGTTTCACTGCCCAGCGTATTACGGGCGCATCTGCAAGAGCTTTTCCCAAACCGCACCATTGAGCAGCTTTCGCAATTTCGCGTTACGCGCCATTCAGATCTGGCGGTGGATGAAGACGATGTCGGCAATCTGCGCACTGCATTGCGTGAAGGTCTGCAGCAACGCAACTACGGCAAGGCTGTGCGCATTGAGGTGTCATCCAACTGCTCTGACGAAATGGCCGAGTTGCTTCGCCGCCAGTTTGATTTGCCACCTGAAGCGCTGTACCGCGTGCACGGCCCTGTAAATCTGGTGCGCATGGGCATGCTGATTGATTTGGTCAACCGGCCTGATTTGATGTTCACGCCTTTTCAGCCCAGTTATCCGGCCGCATTGCGTAACGAACCATCTATTTTTGATCGCCTCAAACAGGGCGATATGCTGGCACACCAACCGTTCGAAAGTTTCGACCCCATTCTTGACATGCTGCGTCAGGCAGTTAATGACCCTGATGTAGTGTCCATCAAACAAACGATCTACCGTACTGGCTCTGACCCTGCGCTGATCAATCTGCTGCGTGAAGCATTTCGCAGAGGCAAAGAAGTTACCGCACTGGTAGAGCTGAAAGCACGCTTTGACGAAGAAGCCAATATCAATTGGTCAGAAAAACTCGAATCCGTTGGCGCACAAGTCGTCTACGGCGTAGTAGGTTTAAAAACCCACGCCAAAATGCTACTAATAACCCGACGCGAAGGCCGCAGCCTCAAACGCTATGGGCACTTGTCTACAGGTAACTACAACCCGCGCACTGCACGTCTTTACACCGACTTAAGCTACTTCACCGCCGATGACCGCCTCACAGGCGACATGCAAAAAGTTTTTGCGCACCTCGCCAGCCAGAGCGAAATACCCAAACTCTCGCGCATGATGATGGCGCCCTACGGCCTACAACGTGGCATGCTGCAGTTGATACAAAAAGCCGGCCGTGCCGCCGCTGCAGGCCAGCGTGGGCGCATCGTGGCCAAAATGAATGCGCTGACCGATGAAACGCTTATTCAAGCATTGATTGAGGCCGGGCAAAAGGGCGCCAAAATTGACCTGATCGTGCGCGGCGCGTGCATGTTGCCAGCACAAATACCGGGCGTGACCGACAACATCCGCGTGCGCTCAATCATTGGCCGCCTGCTGGAGCATTCACGCGTCTTCTACTTTGACATTGCAGGCGTTGAGCATCTATAC
>JAGONG010000008.1:36486-42887 GCA_017993135.1 Allobrachymonas sp. | reverse complement strand
GCGCCCCATACCCGAGCTGGCTCCAGTGACGATGGCGGTTTTTCCAAGTAGTTTCATGGGCGTGCCTCCTGGTGCAAGTCTGTGCAAGGTAATAAAACTGATTTGTTCTATATGATTTTGCAGTATATAGCGCTCTAGGGCATGGCTTGCTGGCTTACGGGCTTGCGGTCTGCTTGGTGCTTGCATATGCAGGCAAGCAGTGTTTATGCGCCTTGCAGAGCACAATCGGGCTGCAGGCCGCATGAATGCTGCTTGTGCGGTTTTGAATGGTTTTGGGGTGGTTTTGGAGTGGTTTTGCCAAGTTGCAGGGCGCTGGCTGCTGTGCGCTTGGATGTCAGCTTGGGTGCTAGCTTGGGCGGCGGCTGGTTTGCGGTGTACATGGTGCGCGGGCGCTCTTACAATGCTTTGCCTGCGCTCGTGCTGCCCATGCGCAATGCTGCGCTTATGTTTTGCGCTTTCCTGCCTTGCGCCTTCTTTTACAAACTTTTGTCCCCGCCATATGCTGATTCAACACACCCAACCCATTGCCGCCATTGCTACTGCCCCAGGTCGGGGCGCTGTGGGTATTGTGCGGGTTAGCGGGCGGGGGCTGGCGGGGTTTGTGCAAGACTTGCTCGGGCGCAGCCTGCCGCCACGGGTAGCTACTTATTTGCCTTTTACCGATGCCGACGGGCAAACGCTCGACAAGGGGCTGGCGCTGTGGTTTGAAGCGCCGCACAGCTACACGGGCGAAGATGTGCTGGAGCTGCAAGCGCACGGCGGCAGTGTGGTGTTGCAGCTTATTTTGGCGCGTTGCTTGCAAGTGGGCGCTGCTATGGGCTTGCGCGTGGCTGAGCCAGGCGAATTTACCCAGCGTGCTTTTGTCAATGGCAAGATGGATTTGGCGCAAGCCGAAGCGGTGGCAGACTTGATTGATGCCACCACCCAAACCGCCGCCAAAAGCGCCAGCCGCTCGATGAGTGGCGCGTTTAGCCAGCAGGTGCAAACCCTGCGCGATGGGCTGATACACCTGCGTATGCTGGTTGAAGCCACGCTCGATTTTCCTGAAGAAGACATTGATTTTTTGCAGCAAGCCGATGCTGCTGGGCAGTTGCAGCGCATTGAAGAGCAACTGCAAGCCATCCGCCAGCAGGCACGCCAAGGCGCTTTGTTGCGCGAAGGCATCAGCGTGGTGATTGCAGGGCAACCCAATGCAGGCAAAAGCTCGCTGCTCAATGCGCTGGCCGGCGCGGAGCTTGCCATTGTTACGCCCGTAGCTGGCACTACGCGCGACAAGGTGGCGCAAACCATACAGATTGAAGGCGTGCCGCTGCATGTGATTGACACGGCTGGCCTGCGCGATGTGGAGCAGCCCGAGGTAGATGCGGTGGAAAAAATCGGCATTGCCCGCGCATGGGAAGCCATTGCTCAAGCCAATGCCATCATATTTGTGCACGATTTAACGCGTCTGCACCAAAGCGACTACAAGGCAGCCGACGCACACATTGCCGCCCAGCTTGCGGCACAACTGCCGCCCGATGTGCCCATGCTGCACATTGGCAACAAGGCAGATACCGCGCCCGAAAACATCCAGCCCGACTGGCTGCCACTATCAGCCAAAACAGGCGCGGGGCTTGATAGCTTGCGCGCGCGGCTGCTGCAACTCGCTGGCTGGCAAGCCGTGCCCGAAGGCATATTTATCGCCCGCGAGCGCCATGTGCACGCCTTGCAAGAAGTAGCTACCCATATCGCCCAAGCCAGCGGGCAGTTGCAGCAAAACAGCCCCGCGCTAGACATACTGGCCGAAGATTTGCGACTGGCGCAAAACGCGCTCAATCGCATCACGGGCGAATTTGCGCCTGATGATTTGCTGGGCGAGATTTTCAGCAAGTTTTGCATTGGTAAGTAGCCGCAATGACGCAAAGCAACAGCGCTACAAAACCACAAAACCGCACAAGCACAAGCTGCTTAATCGGATGGATTTTGCGCTGTTTTAGCTTTGATTTAACGTTTTTAACGGCGTTTTAACGGTTTTTTAGCGCCGTCTGGTGCTGTCTTGGTGCCGTCTTGGAAACATACCGATTGGCTCTTTCAACCAGCACATCTGCAAAAAGCCGCCATTCCCGCGCAGGCGGAAATCCATCGCACCAAGAAGCGCTGCCGTAGATTGCTGCTTGCGCGGGAATGACGCACGCTATGGCGCTTTGTCTGAATCAGAAACACGCCCGCGCCTGCCTGGCTTTACCGCAAACCCGCTAGCCTTATTTGGCGGGCGCTACTGCTTGCGCGGGCTGTGCGGGCTGCACCGCTTGCTCGGGCACGTCTACAAATGTAGAGAGCATAGTGCCCATCAACATCGTAGCCAACAATATCAGCAAGGCTATGGCCAGCACCGAGGGAAAACTCACACCGCCCCAGCGGGCAATTTGCGGCGGCACATCCTCTGGTGAATAGTGCGTGTTGATGCGCTTTAACGTGCGCTGCACATGCCAGCGGTAAACCCAATTGCCATACAGCCCAAACAGCACGGCAAAGGCGATTTGCAGCGTTTCAAGCAACGCGTGCATGGTGGGCGCGGGCAGTTGCAGGGCAATTGCACCGCCAACAATGCCCAGCGTGGTTGCAACGAAGACAATGCATGGCAGATACATTTTGCGATACGCCATCCAAAACACGCCCAGAAACAAAGCCGCCCAGTTCCACGAAATAGACAAATTATTGCGCTCGGCAATCTGCCACTGGCGGGCGTAAAAAGGCTGATTAACGCCAATCAGCGCATCTACCTGCATGGCTGATTCAGACATATCAGCATCTTGCGGCACATGCGCCTGCGCGCTATGCCATGCGGCTTGCGAGTGCGTATGCTCATGTGCTTGTTCGTGCGTTTGCGCTTGCGCGGCATCTGCATCTACAGGCAAGGCAGGCGGCATAAAAGCCGCTGGCAAATTATCGGGCACCAGCCCCTCAATGCTTGAAGCCAGCACCCAATCATCCATGCCCCGCTGCCAAACCCAGTCGTGGGCGCGAATTTGCCCACTTTGCGCCAGCTCGCGCAAACCAGCCTCGGTAAACGGGCCGCGCTTTTGGTTGTTGCTGGCATACCACCAGCTAGCTGTGTTGTTTGTGTTCATGGTGTTGGTCTAATCTGTTGATGGGCAAGCGCACCAGCGCAACCTTGCCTCTGGCAAAGCTGCAGTTTACAACTTGCTGCCGCCTTTGGCAGTGCTTTGTGCTCACATCAAGCGCCTCCTTGAATATATAAATAATAAAATATTCAGCTTGAATTCATATTCAAAGAAAAACGCTTATACTAATCACGCCTGCTTCCAATAGGCGCTATCGCATAATCAAACAAAATAAAAATAACAACACAGATGAATATACGATGAACGCAAAATATAATACTTCAACTTAATCAAGATAAAACAAAGTTATTTTGCGCAATTTCGAAATTGGCATACGATACATACACATTGATTCATCAACCACAAGCAAGGAGCTTAGTATGTATACCAAACCAATCCGCAATATCCACAATAACCGCCCCAGCAAACCTTTGGCAGTATTACTGGCTGCAGCAGGTTTAGCCACTCTGGGCTTGTCGCTCAATGTGCAGGCACAAGGCACAGCACCTGCCCAAATTGCACCGCCTGCCACTTTTGCCGCACACGACGGCAATGGCGATGGTTTTATCAGCAAAGCCGAGTTCGATACCTTTCGCCAATCGTCACAAAACGCTGGCCGCCCCATGTTCCGCGCCGTAACGTTTGAAGCGCTTGACAGCAACCGCGATGGCAAAATCTCCCCAGAAGAATTTGCAGCCAACGTTGGCGCCCGTGGCGCTGGCAACGGCGGCAACGCTGGTAAAAAAGGCGCAGGCCGTGGTGGGCGTGGTGCTGGTGGCGGGCGACAGGCTGCAATGCGCCAAATGCCCACATTCGCTGATTTCGACCTGAACAAAGACGGCAAAATCACCGAAGCCGAGCAACTCAAAGCGCGTGAAACACGCACAGAGCAACGCCGCGCCGAAGGCCGCCAGCTACGCAACCAAGCCAACGCCGCACGTTTTGCCGCAGCCGATACCAACCGCGATGGCAGCGTAAGCCCTGAAGAATTTGCAGCCCACCAGGCTACGCGCCAACAGGCACGCCCTGGCAATAACCGCAAATAAGGCGAAGGAAAAGCTGATTAACTTCGCGTGCGTATAAAAACGCATCATCCCCGTCATTCCTGCCAGCGCGGGAATGGCGGGGTTTTTAATTGTCGCTTGCTTGAAAAGCAAATAAATGTTCTTCTTGGAAACATTATGGCAATATAAAGTGTTGTCAGAATGAATTAAGAATGCGCTGATTTATGCTCGTTTCGGATAAATCTCCCATAGCGCGGCAATGACAACATGCTGAATTTTTCTTGGTGAAGAATAAATCAGCTTATCCTTAAATGTTTGCATTAGATAGGCGCATTTGCTGCTCAAGCGCGTCTATAAATAGTGCAGCAACTGGGCAACCCGTTTGTTGCTCTATTTCCTGAAAACAAGTGGGGCTGGTCACATTGATTTCAGTTACGCTATTGCCAATAATATCCAAGCCAATTAATAATAAACCACGCGCTGCAAGCTGCTGGCCTATTGCGCGGGCTATTGTGCGGTCTGCCTCGGAAAGCGGTTGCGCCACGCCTTTGCCACCTGCTGCCAAATTACCGCGCACTTCACTGCCTTGTGGAATACGCGCCAAGCAATAAGGCACTGGCTCGCCGTTGATAATGAGCACGCGCTTATCGCCTTGGGTAATTTCTGGCACAAAACGCTGCACCATTACCGTATTTTTGCCGCCGCAGTTGAGCGTTTCGATAATACTGCCCAGATTTAATCCATCTTCTTTTACCCGAAAAATACCCATGCCGCCCATGCCATCGAGTGGTTTTAAAATAATATCGCGCCACTCGGCATGAAAGGCGCGAATATCTTGCGCACTGCGCGTAACCAGCGTGGGTGCAATATATTGGGGAAACTCCATAATGGCGAGTTTTTCGGGGTGCTCGCGCAAAGCCGATGGGCGATTAAAAACACGCGCGCCTTCGCGCTCGGCTTGTGCCAAGAGGTGCGTGGCATAGAAGTACTCACTATCAAACGGTGGGTCTTTGCGCATGAGCACGGCATCAAAGTCTTTCAAAGCCACGCGGCGGCGGGTGCTTGGCGCTTGTTCTTCTTCAAACCAGTTAGCGCCTACTTGCTCCAAATCGGTTGATATAGCAATATCTCGCACTGTGGCGCTTACATGCGGGGTAGCACTGTGGCTGTGCGCCGACCAATGCAGTGCATGCACCTCGCAGGCGCTTATGCTGTGCCCGCGCGCTTGCGCTTCGCGCATCATGGCAAAGGTGCTGTCTTTGTAAATGGCAAAGGTTTCAAGCGGGTCGGCGATAAAAAGGATGTTCATGGCGTGGCGTGTAGGCGCTGGTTAATATATAAATGCAATGCTATTTAATAGAAATTTAAATTTCATTTACATCAATGTTTAACGGCTGTAAAGTGAAAGCAAACTGCGTATTTATTTAAAATATTTATATAATGTTTTGCCCTATTTGTGCAAAAGTTTCCATGTCTTCTAGCCATTGTGTTTTACCGTATTTGTATGCTGGAAACTCTTTATCTAAAGTGGTTTTCCCTAAAATCAATTTTCTAACAAGCAGTGCCACTTGTGCCAATTCGGTTTCGTTACGCACTTCTAGCGGTGCTACCAAATAAACACCTATAGCCCAATGCGAACTGTTGCGATTGTATGCGTTGCGTATTTCAATATCCATGCCTTGTTTTATGAGTCGTTTCTTAATAGATTGCACATTGTCGCAATAAGCACGGTGTTCTTCAGGGAATGGATGAAGGGTGCTGCCAGAAGCTTTTTTGCGTGATTTTCCTACTTTTCTATAGTTGGTAGTGGAGTTGCTTAAAAGCCAATCGCTTATTGGTGCTTCGCCTGCTTCTTTAAATGCTTGGTCGTTAATGGCATCATAGTATGCACATCTGGGATGCTCCCAATACACCATCACCATGCGCCCATTTAAAACAAAACCCACATCATCCCAAAAGGATAGATGGTTTTGATTTTTTTCAGCATAACAGTGGCGTATATAAAGACCTCCTTTAGATAGATTCCATTTTTTATTTTTAAAATGCTGGCGCTGCAAATATGTAAGTATGTCTCGTTTTGGTATTTTCATGATTATATTGTTTAGTCTATTAGTATTGTTGTTTGGCTATTATGTTTGTTGCGACTTTAATGATTTTATTGCCTTGATTGTTTCTGGCAGCGTTTGGTGTTTGACTTGTGTTGGATTGAATTTCAACATTCTGAAGGTGGATTGGATGAAAAACCCTATAGCAACGCTGGAGTAAACAGTTCCAAATCCAGCTTTTCCGCCCA
>JAGONG010000008.1:15640-36386 GCA_017993135.1 Allobrachymonas sp. | reverse complement strand
ATTGTTTCTGGCAGCGTTTGGTGTTTGACTTGTGTTGGATTGAATTTCAACATTCTGAAGGTGGATTGGATGAAAAACCCTATAGCAACGCTGGAGTAAACAGTTCCAAATCCAGCTTTTCCGCCCAGTAACCAGCCAATGCATATAACAGTTAATTCAATAATGGTTCTTATCGCACCTGCGGGCAGTTTAAATATGCGCATTAACAGCACCATCAAGCTATCGCGTGGGCCTGCGCCAAATCCTGCGCCTATGTAGAAGTATGAAGCCAGTGATATAACAAACAAGCCTGCAGTCATTTCCAGCAGACCCATGTATATATTGGCGCTTTGCGGGATGATTTTAAAATGCTGTAGCAAGTCGATATAGATGCCAATAAGCACCATATTCAATACGGTGCCTATGCCGATTTTTTCTTTAAACAGGCAAACTGTAGCAATAATGGCTATGCCTATGATGATGCTGCTTATGCCAAAGCTCAGGCCTGTGATTTGGCTAAATCCTGCATGGAATACGTCCCACGGTGCATAACCAATATTGGCTTGTATGGTTAGCACTATGCCAAGGGCATAAAGCACGAATCCGAGATTTAGCCGTGCAAAGCGCCCTATTAGTTTAGTCATGGTGTTTTTTTATTTGGGAAAGGTGGTGTTGGCGCTTGTTTGGGCGGCAGGTGCGGGGCGCAGGGCTGCCATTAGGCTACAGAGCAAGGCACGGGGGGCGGGCAGGGGCATTTGGCGCAGGTCGGATACGGGGAGTTCGAGCGCGTCGAGCATGTTTTTGACCATTAAGCCCAGTTCGGTGTTGCCTTCTATGAGCAAGCGGCGGCTAAAGAACAGGGTGTCGGGGTCTTGTTCGCGGCGGGCGAGTGCTACAAAGTCGGCGGCGCTGGCTGAAATGGTGACATCTGGTGCAGCCAGTGTGGGCGGGCAGGCGGCAAAGGCTTTGCCGAGCCAGCTAAAGTCGAAGATTATTTGTGCGTCGCGCACGTGGATGCGCAAGCGGCGCTCTTGCAGTGCCTGGGCTACGTCACTGGGTATTTGTGGGGCGAGTATGAGGTTTAAGGCGCTTACAAATAGCACCGAGCCTGGCCAGGCTGGCAGGTGGGTGAGTAGGCGTTTTAACGGGGCGGGTATGGCAAAGCTGGCGCTTTCGGCGCTGCCCGTGGTGTTTGCATTATTGTTTGTGCCGTTGTTTGCGCTGGTGTTTTCAGCGTTGTTTGCGCCGTGCGGCGGCTGGTCTGCGGCGTGGGGTGGTGTTGGGTTGTGGTGGTTCATGGGGTGAGCTGTGTCATGCCCGCTGTGCCGTGCCAGTAGCCGTTGCAGGCGGGGGCGGGTAGCAGGGTGTTGATGCGGGTGGCGGCTTCGGCTGCGGGGATTTGCCCGTCTAGCGCGGTGCGCCATAGGGTGATGATTTCTGGCATGTGCTGCGATTGGGGGCTTAGGCGCAAGATGTTTGCGCCCATGCTTTGCAGCGCGGGCAGGTCGGCCGCCAGGTTGCAGACGCGGGCGGATTGGATTTGGATGCCGTTTAAGACCAGAAATTCTTCCTGCTCGCGGGTTCTGAGCAGCAGGCCGTCGGGGTAGTCTACGCAGCTAAAGCCGCAGTTGTCTTTGTGCAGGTTGCGGTGGCGCGCGGTAAAGCAGCGTGCCGAAAATGCCAGCGGCATGCGCCCGAAGGCGAAGATTTCGGTTTGCACGCCTTGCGGGCGGCTGGCTTGTATTTGGCTGATGTCGCTGTGCTTCATTTCAAGCGGGGCAACCCAGCGGCACGCGCCGAGCGAGGCTATCCACTCCAATGCAGGCAGGTTGTAGATGTTGAGGTGCGGGCCTGCTACAAAAGGGGTGCGGCCAGCCAGTGCGCTAACGGCGCCCATGTCGTTGGCTTCGACCATCAAGCCGTGTTGGCTGGCGGCATCGGCTATGCGCTGCATCGCGCTGGCATCGCTGCCCGATTCGACCAGTATTTGCGTGCTCAGGAGCACTTCTTTACCTGCATCGCGCAGGCGCAGGGCGATGTCTAGCCAGTCGTTCAGGCGCAGTTCGTGGCGGCGCGAGCAGACGGCTTCGCCCAAATAAACCACATCAACGGGCGCGCTGGCTATGTCTTGGTAAAAGCGCAGCACTGCCTCGCGCGGCCAGTAGTATTGCAAGGGCCCAAGCGCGAGCCGCATGGGTGCGGGTGCGGGTGTAGATGTGGGCGCGGGCGTGGATGGGCTTGGAGCAAGGGTGGTGGGCATGGCTATTTCCAGGGGCGGTGGTATGCGCCCAGTGTTTGCTGCTGCCCTTCAGAGACTTTGCCCAGCGTGGCAACCCAGTCGGGGCGCGGGCTGTAGCCTTCGGGGTGGGCGCGGCAGGCATCTATGGCTTGGCGCCAGACTTGCGTGACTTGCGCCACATAGGCGGGGCTGCGCTGGCGGCCTTCGATTTTTACGGCGCTTATGCCCATTGCCATGAGTTGCGGCAGCAGCTCCAGTGTGTTCAAGCTGGTGGGCTCTTCAATGGCGTAGTAGCCATCTTGCCCGCACACCTCGCCCACGTCAAAACGGCCTTTGCACAGGGTGGGGTAGCCCGCGTTTTCGCCTTCGCGGTAGCGGTCAATGAGCACGCCATTCAGGCGCGACTCAAGCCCTTGGGGGGTTTGCAGCCAGCGCACGGCTTTGGCGGGTGAGCATACGCCGTGCGTATTGGGCGCTTCGCCCGTCACATAAGACGATAGCGCACAGCGCCCTTCTACCATCACGCACAGGCTGCCAAAGGCAAAAACTTCTACCTCAACGGCAACTTTGCCCATCAACTGCTGCACCTGCGCGAGTGAGAGCACGCGCGGCAATACCACGCGGGCGATGTTGAACTGCTGGTGGTAAAAATTGATGGCTGCCGCATGCGTGGCCGAGCCTTGCACCGACAAATGCAGGCGCAACTGCGGGTGCTGCTTGCAGGCGTACGCCATCAGCCCAGGGTCGGCCATGATGACGGCATCCATGCCCAGCGCGGCGGCGGTGTCTATGGCGCGGTGCCAGGGCTCTACCCCGTTGGCTTGCGGGTAGGTATTGAGCGCCAGCAGCACCTTGCGCCCGCGCTCGTGCGCGTAGGCTATGCCCGTGGCAATGGCGGCAGCGTCAAAGTTCAAACCTGCAAAATTGCGGGCGTTGGTGGCATCTCTGAAACCCAGATACACGCAGTCTGCACCGTTATCAACCGCTGCTTTGAGCGCGGGCAGGCTACCTGCCGGGCAGACAAGCTCGGGCGGCGTGCGCGGGGCTGTGGGCGCACTGGCAGATGGTGACTGGGCAATTGTGTTCATTGGCAAATTGTAGTGCGCGGCAGCGGGTGCGCTGGCAAGGGGCGGGTTAATTCGGGGCAGGAGGTGGAAATACGGGGGCGGGTGCGGGGACGAACGCAGAGGGCGCAGAAAAAATACCAAGTTGTTTAAAAGGCTGGCAAGCAGTTTTTATGCGGCTTGCAGGGCAGAAATGGCTCGCAAGGCGCATGGGGGCTGGTTGTGGGTGGTTTGGTTTGTTTGCTTTGTTTGTTTGGTTTGCTGTTGTTTTGACTTGGCTACAGCAGCCGATTGGGGTTCATGGTGTTGTGCGGGTCAAGCGCTTGCTTGATTTGGCGCATCAAACCCAATGCCACTGGCGAGTGGTAGCGCGGCAGGGTTTGGCGCTTGAGCTGGCCTATGCCGTGCTCGGCGCTGATGCTGCCGCCAAAGCGGTGTACGGCATCGAATACCAGGCGGTTAATGGCGCTTTCGTGCGCGGCTAAAAATGCGCCTGGCGCAATTCCCGCAGGCGCTTGCACGTTGTAGTGCAGGTTGCCATCGCCCACATGCCCAAAATTAACCATGCGCACGCCAGGCCAGGTTTGCTGCAAGGCGGCATCGGTTTCTTGCACAAACTGCGCTATGGCCGATATGGGCAAGGCAATATCGTGCTTTACGTTAAGCCCGCACTGCGCTTGCGCCAGCGGTATGCTTTCGCGCACCTGCCACATGGTGCTACTTTGGCGGGCGTTGGCGGCTACGGCAGCATCGCTGGCCAAGCCTTGCTCTAGCGCGGCCTGCAGCAAGTCTTCAAGCGCCTGGCGCGCGTGCGGCTCGCTGTGGCTGTCGGCGCACTCAAGCAGCGCGTAATAGGGTGCGTGATTCGGTACGTGATTCGGTACTTGATTCGGTGCGTGATTCAGTTCGGCAGGCGTGGCAAGCGTGGCGGGCGCGTGCGGCGCTTGGTTGGGCGGGTTAAAAAGCGGTATTGGCAATTGCGCAAAATGCTCTGCCACCAGCGCCAAGGCGTGCTGCCCCATGAGCTCAAATGCAGTCAGCGCCGCGCCCAGTTGCTGGCGCGCCAGCCCGAGCAAATCAACCGCTGCTTGCACCGAAGGCAACGCCACCCAAGCCGTGCAGCAGCCGCGCGGCTGGGGGTAGAGCTTGAGCGTAGCAGCGGTGATAATGCCCAGCGTGCCTTCGCTGCCCACAAACAAGTTGCGCAAATCGTAGCCCGTGTTGTTTTTGCGCAAGCCGCGCAAATCGCTCCAGATTTCGCCCTGCGCCGTAACTACCTCCAGCCCCAAACACAGCTCGCGCGCATTGCCATAGCGCAGCACCTGCGTGCCGCCCGCATTGGTGGCCAAGTTGCCGCCTATGGTGCAACTGCCTTGCGAGGCCATGCTTAAAGGAAACAACCACCCCGCTTGCGCCGCCGCTTGTTGCACTTGCTGCAAGGCGCAGCCTGCCTCAACGGTCATGGTTTGGTTGGCAGCATCTATCTGGCGTATGCCGCGCATGGCTTGCATGCTTACCACCACACTGCGCCCATCGGCATCGGGCGTAGCGCCGCCCACCAGCCCCGTGTTGCCCCCTTGCGGCACCACAGCCACGCCCGCTTGTGCGCACAGCCTGACTATGTCTGCCACTTCTTCGGTGCTGCGCGGGCGCACCACGCACAGGGCAGCGCCTTGGTAGCGTTTGCGCTGGTCGATACAGTAAGGCGCGGCATCTGCGCCTGTTAAAACACGCGCAGTGCCAAGCAGATTTTGCAAAGTAGTTAGCAGAGTTGGCATAAAGTAAGGCAAAAAAACGCCGTAAAACGCCGTTCAAGGCGCAAATGATTCATTATGATGCAGCTACGCGGCTTGCTGTCTGGTTTTGTAACGCACACCACCTGCCCGCGTGCTGTGCAAACGCTGCTTGCAAACGGGCGCAAAATGCAAAGGGTGCGCTTTACTGCTTTACTGCTTTGTTTCATGCGATTTGCTGGAATTTCTTATCACTGCACCCGCCAATGTGCGCTGCCGCCCAAGCCTGCAACTTTCTTGCATCATCTGCCATAAGCAGCTATAAACCACCATCACCTGCAATCTTGCAGCCAACGTCTAAACCCGCATTTGCCTGATAACACCTAAGCTCCCCCACCTTTTGCTCTGCGCTTGAGCACCCCATTGCCATACCGTTGCCTTGCCCATAACGCCTTGCCCGCCCCACCCATTACCCGCGCACCATCTTGAACCAACTGCCCTTTTTGCCCCACTTGCCGCGCCTGCCCAACCTCAGGCCACAGCTCACGCCCAGCGTGCTGCGCGATGCTTTGGCGGGCTTGTCAGTCGCTGCTATTTTGCTGCCGCAAGCAGTGGCCTACTCTGCCATTGCGGGCGCACCCATCTTGCATGCGCTGGTGGCTACTTTGCTTGGTTTGGCGCTGTATGCGGCGCTGGGCAGTAGCCGCTTTGGCATTGTTTCGCCCACCTCATCGGCAGCGGCCGTATTTGCCTCCACCGCCATCGCCTACGGGCCTGGCAGCGGCTTTGCGCTGGTAATGCTCACAGGCGCGTTGCTGCTGCTCACCGCCTGGATGCGGGCAGACTTCCTGGCTGCCTTCGTTTCGCGCCCCGTGCTGCGCGGCTTTAGCTGGGCGCTATCGGCCACCATCATCGTAAGCCAGTTGCCGCAAATGACAGGCGTTAATCTGCTCTCGCGCCACGCGCCCGATTTGCTGCTGCAATGGTTTAAAAACCTGCATCAAGTGCATATGCCCACCTTGCTGCTTGGCGGCGGCGCGTTTGCCACCTGGCTGCTGCTTGAGCAACTGCAAAAGCGCCACCCTTGGCTGCAACCCTCGCTTGTCGTCATGCTACTGGCACTGCTCTTGTCTGCCCTGCTGCCCCTGCAAAACCATGGCATTGCCCTGCTCGGGCATATCGACTTGCAAGGCATACGGCTGCAATGGCCCGATATGGGCTGGCACAACTGGGAAGAAATGGCACCCATCGCGCCCACCTTGCTGCTCATCGTCTTTGCCGAATCATGGGGCGCAGTACACTCGCTGGCCCTGCCCTACGGCGACAAAGTAAGCGCACGGCGCGACATGGCCGCGCTTGGCATCATCAACCTGGCTTGCGGGCTACTGCAAGGCTTGCCCGCTGGCGTAGGCTTTTCAGCCTCATCGGCCAACCACAACGCAGGCGGGCGCAGTCGGCTCGCAGGCGTATTTGCTGGCTTCGTCATCGTGCTGCTGCTATGGCTGGCGCGAAGCTGGCTGGCACTGCTGCCCATGCCCGCACTGGCAGCCATCGTTGCAGGCATACTTTCGCACAACCTCAGCCCCCGCCCGCTATTTCGCTCGCTGCGCCTTGGCGGCGATGCCTGGCTTGCACTGCTTACCGCCGCAGGCGTATTCTTAAGCGGCGTACTCTTTGGCATGCTCATGGCCGTTGGGCTATCTATGCTCATGGCACTGCGCCGCTTTGCCAAACCACGCTGGAGCGAACTCGGCCACCTGCCCGAAACGCGCGAATACCTCGCCACCAGCCACAGCCCGCAAGTCCAGCGCGTGCCGCACGTCATGGTCATGCGCCCCGAAGCGCCCCTGTTTTTTGCCAACGCAGAAACCATCCTGCAAGAAATGGCGCAACACCTCGCCAGCCTGCCCGCCCCCATCCACGCCGTCATCTTGAGTTTAGAAACCAGCGACGACCTCGACAGCACCACCCTTGAAGCCCTCGACGAATTTCAGAAAAAACTCCACCAAAACCACCAGCACCTCCTCTTGGCTCGCATCAAAGACCGCCCGCGCCAATCGCTCCAACGCGCAGGCCGCGTCCTGCGCGAAGCCACCGCCCCCGAAGACGTCGCCTGCGCCCGCTCCACCGACGGCATCTTCACCGTCTGCTGGAGCGTCGATAACGCCATGCAAGCCGCCCAAATCCTGCTCCAATCCGACCTTGCCCAGCAAAACACCCCACCCCCGCACTAAAACACACACAGCAAGCACCCCCGCCAAGCCCCCTCTAAAATACCCCCACACACAAGCCACACACCCCCGCAACTCCCGCACCACCCGCGCGCCCCAGCCCCCACACAAACCCCATGCCCGCACACCCCCAAACCACCCCACCCGCACCACCCGCCATCCACCTCATCTACGCCCGCGCCCGCAACGGCACCATCGGGCGCGACGGCAAAATGCCCTGGCACCTGCCCGAAGACCTCGCACACTTCAAACGCACCACACTCGGCGCACCCGTCATCATGGGGCGCAAAACCTGGGACAGCCTCCCCCCCCAGCACCGCCCCCTGCCCGGCCGCACCAACATCGTCATCACCCGCCAACCCCACTGGCAAGCCCCTGGCGCACACACCGCCCACTCACTCGAGCAAGCCATAGCCCTATGCCCTGACGCAGCCACCATCTGGGTCATAGGCGGCGCACAAATCTACGCCCAAGCCCTGCCACTGGCGCAACAAATCGTCGTCACCGAAATAGATGCCGACTTCACTGGCGACGCCCACGCCCCCACGCTTGATACCCACTGGCACGAAACAACCCGCCAATGCCACACCAGCGCCAGCGGCCTGCCCTACAGCTTCGTCACCTACACCCGCCAACCAAGCTAAAAAGGCGCTACTTTGCCCTCCATTCAAGAGCAAACTCAAAAAAGTCGTCATTCCCGCGTAGGCGGGAATCCATCGCAGCAAGTCACGCAGCCGTAGATTCCCACCTGTGCTAAAACGACCCTCCCAATTGCGTTTTTCATACGAACTTGGCATAAATCACCGTTACCCAACCCCCCAGCGCACCCCTGCACCCACCCAGCAACACACCACTAAAAAACCCCACCCCATGCAACTCGCCACCTGGAACGTAAACTCCCTCACCGTACGCCTGCCCCAAGTCCTCGACTGGCTCGCCGCCAACCCCCAAATCACCCTCTTGGCACTACAAGAAACCAAACTCACCGACGACAAATTCCCCACCCAAGCCTTTGCCGACGCAGGCTGGCACACCGCACACTTTGGCCAAAAAACCTACAACGGCGTAGCCCTCATCAGCCGCCAACCCTTGCAAGATGTGCAACGCAACATCCCCGGCATGGACTGCGACATGGCACGCGTCATCGCCGCCACCCTCCCTGCAACATCACCCACCCAGCACCCCCTACGCATCATCAACGCCTACTTCCCCAACGGCCAAGCCCCCGACAGCGACAAATTCAGCTACAAAATGCGCTGGCTCACCGCCCTGCAGCAATGGCTGCAAACCGAGCTACAAACCCACCCCCACCTTCTCCTCATGGGCGACTACAACATCACCTTTGACGACGCCGACGTCTGGGACCCCACCGCCCTGCACGAAACCATCCACTGCACCAGCGCCGAACGCGCCCACCTGCAAGCCCTCATCGCCCTTGGCCTGCACGACAGCCTGCGCCTCTTCCCCCAACCCGAAAAAAGCTACACCTGGTGGGACTACCGCAACTTCGCCTTCCGCCGCAACCTCGGCATGCGCATCGACCACATCCTCTCCAGCACCCCCCTGCTCCCCCACATCACCGCCTGCCACATCGACAAAACCCCCCGCAAAAACGACCGCCCCAGCGACCACACCCCAGTAGTCATCACCTTGGGCACAGCAGCAGCCACACCCCTTTAAACACGGGTGCGGGGGCGGGTACGGGGGCAGAACGCAAAAGGCGCAAAAGGTGCGCAGAAGTCGCAAAAAATACCAGAAATGGGTTTTGCTGGGCTGGAATGCGCGGGCAGATACGCAGAGGACGCAAAGGGTGCGCAAAAGACGCAAAAAAATACCAGAAATGGTTTTGGTTTTGGTTTTGGTTTTGGTTTTGGTTTTGGTTTTGGTTTTGGTTTTGGCTCGGCTTGGCTTGGCTTGGCTTGGCTTGGGTTTGGGTTTGGGTTAGGCTTGCGCTTGGCGCTTCCACGCTTCACAGCCTTACCCCCGTCATTCCCGCGCAGGCGGGAATCCACAGCCGCTTGTAAACCAAGACATGGATTCCCGCCTGCGCGGGAATGACGATAACAGGCGGCAGGCTCGGTGCGTGGGTGACGGTAACTTGCGGCAGACTCAATGCGGGGATGACGGTAACAAGCGGCAGTTTAGTAGGGTGGGTGACTTGTTCACCCACGCGGATGCTGGAAGGTGGGTAACAAGTCACCCACCCTTGCATCCTTCCCCCTGCAAGCAAAGGCAGCGCAAACCCAGCCAAAATCAACCAAAACCAACAACCAGCTCCCATGCGGGTTGCAGAGCATAAATGCCCTGCAGGGCGCATAAACACTGGTTGCCACGTTTTTATGCTTTTTGCTGTTTTTGGGGCATTTTCCCCACTGCGCTAATGCGTTCTTTGCACTCTTGCCGCGCGGGTGAACACGTCACCCACGCTACTTGGCTGTTTTTTTGGGCTGGCAGGAATGCGGAGCAAGGGCAGAGACGCAGAGGACGCAAAGGGTACGCAAAAGACGCAAAAAATACCAGAAATGATTTTGGCTTGCCTTGGCTTGGGTTGGGTTAGGCTTGCGCTTGGCGCTTCCACGCTTCACAGCCTTACCCCCGTCATTCCCACGCAGGCGGGAATCCATGCCTTTGATTGTGCGCTGCTGTGGATTCCCGCCTGCGCGGGGATGACGGTAACAAGAGGCAGGCTCGGCGCGCGGGTGACTGAAACAAGCGGCAGGCTTTGCGCGGAAATAACACAAAGTGAGAGTGAGTGTGCTACCGCCAGCGCAACGGTAAATACCGTCTTGGCAGCAATAATCAAACCCGATTTTTGTGTTTTTCTGCGACTTCTGCGTAACCTTTGCGCCCTCTGCGCTCTACATTGGATTGCAGGTGCTGTACCCATATTGCAGCCGCTCTGCCCCATTGCCAAACCCATTTCTGGTATTTTTTGCGTCTTTTGCGCACCCTTTGCGCCCTCTGCGTTCTGCCCCCGCATTCGTACCCCACATACAAAACAAAAAAGCCCCGAAGCATACACCTCAGGGCTTTTATCCAAACGCGCGGAAAGCAATCGCAATAAGCGCTTATTTCTTCTGGCGGAACTTGCGCAGAGCAGCAATCTGTGCGGCCATAACTGCCAGCTCCGACTGCGCCATAGCCACGTCAAAACCTGTTTTCGCATTTTTAAGCGCTTCTTCAGCTTGACGCTTGGCAGTGTTGGCTTTTTCTTCGTCCAAATCCTTGCCGCGAATAGCCGTATCCGACAGAACCGTAACGCAATCAGGCTGCACTTCAAGAATGCCGCCCGCCACGAAAACAAACTCTTCTTTGCCATCTTCCATGCGAATACGCACAGAGCCCGGGCGAATGCGGGTAATCAAGGGCAGGTGGCGCGGATAAATGCCCAGCTCGCCATTTTCTCCGGGCAAAACGACAAAACGGGCGCGACCTGAGAAAATCGACTCTTCGGCGCTAACCACATTGACTTGCAGGGTATTCACATCAACCTTTCAGTAGCTGCACGCAATGCCCGCTGACTTACGTCAGTCAGGCCATTGCTGCATGGGCATCATGCCACTTTCTTGGCTTTCTCAATAGCTTCGTCGATGGTGCCAACCATGTAGAAGGCTTGTTCGGGCAAATGGTCGCACTCGCCGTTCACAATCATCTTGAAGCCGCGGATGGTTTCGGCCAGCGAAACATATTTGCCCGGTGCGCCAGTAAACACTTCGGCAACGTGGAATGGCTGCGACAGGAAGCGCTGAATCTTACGGGCACGCGCCACAATCAGCTTGTCTTCTGGTGCCAGCTCGTCCATACCCAAAATGGCAATAATGTCGCGCAGTTCCTTATAACGCTGCAATGTATTTTGCACAGCGCGCGCTACAGTATAGTGCTCATCACCCACTACATACGGATCCAACTGACGGCTGGTAGAGTCCAGCGGATCAACCGCAGGATAAATACCCAGAGCAGCAATATCGCGGCTCAAAACAACGGTCGAGTCCAAGTGGGCAAATGTGGTTGCGGGAGATGGGTCGGTCAAGTCGTCGGCAGGCACATACACGGCCTGAATCGATGTAATCGAACCCACTTTGGTAGAGGTAATGCGCTCTTGCAGGCGACCCATTTCTTCGGCCAGTGTAGGCTGGTAGCCCACGGCAGAAGGCATACGACCGAGCAGAGCAGAAACTTCAGTACCAGCCAGTGTGTAGCGGTAGATGTTATCCACAAAGAACAACACGTCACGGCCTTCGTCACGGAAAGATTCAGCAATGGTCAAGCCTGTGAGCGCCACGCGCAGACGGTTGCCAGGCGGCTCGTTCATCTGACCATAAACCATCGCAACTTTCGAGTTGGAGAGGTTTTCCAAATCTACAACCTTGGAATCGGCCATTTCGTGGTAGAAGTCGTTACCTTCACGGGTACGCTCACCCACACCAGCAAACACCGACAAGCCGCTGTGCGCCTTGGCAATGTTGTTAATCAATTCCATCATGTTCACGGTTTTGCCCACACCAGCACCACCGAACAGACCCACCTTACCACCTTTAGCAAAGGGGCAAACCAAGTCAATCACCTTGATACCAGTTTCGAGCAGCTCTTGCGAGGGGCTCAAATCAGCATATTCAGGTGCTTTGCGGTGAATAGATGCAGTATCCGCATCTTCAATCGGGCCGCGCTCGTCAATGGGGCGACCCAGCACGTCCATAATACGACCGAGGGTTGGGCGGCCAATAGGCACAGTAATAGGCGCATGGGTGTTATACACGGTCATGCCACGGCGCAGACCGTCAGACGAGCCCAGCGCAATGGTACGCGCAATGCCGCCACCAAGTTGCTGCTGCACTTCCAGCGTCAAGTCAGAGCCTTCCATCTTGAGCGCGTCATAAATTTTTGGCATCTCGTCGTGAGAAAACTCCACGTCGACCACTGCGCCAATGCACTGTACGATTTTGCCCTGCGCACGGGTTGCGGTTGCTGTCATTTTTCAACTCCAATCCATCTTTGAATTAATCCTGATGTACGCCTTGTACCGTCTGACTTCACTGTTCTTATGCCTTTGCACACTTCTACACTTTACAGACAAGACCACAACGCTGCACACCCATCACACTGCTGCCGCACCTGCCACAATTTCAGAAAGCTCTGTAGTAATTGAGGCTTGTCGGGTTTTGTTATAGAGCAGCTTGAACTCATCAATAACACTCTTGGCATTATCACTAGCGGCCTTCATAGCTACAGTGCGTGCCGATTGCTCAGAAGCCATATTCTCGGCTACAGCCTGATACACCAACGACTCTACATAGCGCACCAGCAAATCATCAATCACTGTTTGCGGATCGGGCTCATAGATATAGTCGCGCTTGCCAGAATATGCCGCTGGTTTCGCGCCATCTTCATGGGCATCATGCACTGGCGTATGTTCAGGCTCGTCTTCCCTTTCAATATCCGCACGCTCAAGCGGCAGCAAGCACTCCACTACTGGCTCTTGGCGCATGGTATTGATAAAGCGGGTATAGCACAGGTACACAGCACTGAGCTCGCCTTTGGCAAAAGCATCAAGCAAAACCTTGACTGGTCCAATCAGCTTGTCAAGACGAGGTGTGTCGCCCAACTGGGTAGCGTGCGCATAAACTGGAGCACCCATGCGTCCCAAAAATCCATGCCCTTTGCTGCCAATAGCAACTGTCTTAACAGACATGCCTTGTTCTTGCACTTCCCGAATTTTTTGCGTAACCAGACGCAGCATATTCGTATTGAGGCCGCCACACAGACCTTTGTCTGTTGTGACAACAATCATACCGATTGCCTTGGCCTCATTTTTCTTCATGAAGGTATGGACGTACTCAGGGTTGGCACGACCGAGGTTGGCCGCAATCACCCGCACTTTTTCACTGTACGGACGCGCCATGCGCATGCGTTCCTGCGCCTTGCGCATCTTGGAGGCGGCGACCATTTCCATGGCTTTAGTGATTTTGCGGGTGTTTTCCACCGACTTAATCTTGCCACGTATTTCCTTGCCTGCTGCCACGTTACTCTCCCACAATCATGCGAAGTTTTTTCTGAACGCCTGAATGGCTCCCGCCAATTCAGCCTCAAGCTTGCCTTCTTTATCAAAAGCACGGTCAGCTTCAAGTTGCGTTAGCAATGCAGCATGCTTGTCTTTCAGATAGGAATGCAAGCCCGACTCGAAGGAAAGCACTTTTTTCACTTCGACATCGTCCAGATAACCCTTATTAACCGCATACAGCGATGCAGCCATCAGGCTGATTGACAGAGGTGCATACTGTGCTTGTTTGAGCAATTCTGTAACACGTGCGCCGCGGTCAAGCTGCTTGCGAGTAGCTTCATCCAAATCAGAAGCAAACTGCGCGAACGCTGCCAACTCACGGTACTGTGCCAAGTCGGTACGAATACCGCCAGACAGTCCTTTGATGAGCTTGGTTTGCGCTGCACCACCCACACGCGAAACAGAAATACCCGCATTAATAGCAGGACGGATACCCGCATTAAACAAGCTGGTTTCCAAGAAAATCTGACCGTCGGTAATAGAAATAACGTTGGTAGGCACGAATGCGGAAACGTCACCAGCCTGTGTTTCAATGATAGGCAGAGCAGTCAGTGAACCTGTTTTACCAGTCACTGCACCGTTGGTAAATTTCTCAACGTATTCTTCATTAACGCGTGCGGCGCGCTCAAGCAAGCGGCTGTGCAGGTAAAACACGTCACCTGGATAGGCTTCACGGCCTGGCGGACGGCGCAGCAGCAGCGATACTTGACGATACGCAACAGCTTGCTTAGACAGATCGTCGTAAATAATCAGCGCATCTTGCCCACGGTCGCGGAAGTATTCGCCCATGGTACAACCAGAGTAGGCGCTCACATATTGCATAGCAGCCGACTCGGAAGCAGAGGCAGCTACAACAATGGTGTAATCCATTGCGCCAGCTTTTTCCAGTGCGCGCACCACGTTTTTAATCGACGAAGCTTTCTGTCCGATAGCCACGTAGATACAGGTCATATTCTGACCTTTTTGATTGATGATGGTGTCAATCGCAACGGCTGTTTTACCAGTCTGGCGGTCACCAATAATCAATTCACGCTGACCACGTCCAACTGGAACCATGGAGTCGATGGATTTCAGACCGGTTTGCACTGGCTGATCAACCGATTTACGCGCAATAACGCCTGGCGCAACTTTTTCAATCACGTCAGTCATTTTTGCGTTGATTGGGCCTTTGCCATCAATAGGCTGACCCAACGCATTAACCACGCGACCAATTAGCTCGGGGCCTACGGGCACTTCCAAAATACGGCCAGTGCACTTAACACCGTCGCCTTCAGAAATGTGTTCGTATTCGCCAAGAATCACGGCACCTACCATGTCGCGTTCAAGGTTGAGCGCGAGACCGAAAGTTGGCGTGCCATCTGCCGTTGGCGGGAACTCCAACATTTCCCCTTGCATGGCGCCAGATAGACCATGAATGCGGCAAATACCATCGGTTACGGTAGAAACCGTACCTTGATTGCGCACATCAGCCGTTTCCACCATCCCTTGGATGCGGCTTTTGATTTGTTCAGAAATATCTGCGGGATTGAGCAGCATGACTCTTTCCTTCTTTCTTTAATAGCCTTCAGCCCACCCTTTTATGCAGTGAGAGCCTGTTTCAAATTTTCGATCTTGTTTTTGACCGAAGCGTCGAGTACATCGTCACCAACAACGACGCGAATACCGCCAATCAGGGAAGCATCTTGCTCCACCTTGAAGGTCAGTTTGCGTTTAAAGCGGCTTTCTAGCTTTTCTTTAAGACCAGCAAGCTGTGCATCACTCATTGGGAAAGCGCTATATACCAACGCTTCGGTAGAGTCTGATGCTTCAGCATTGCCACCAATAAAGGAGCTAAATTTTTCCATCAAATCCGATGAGCCCGATTGCTGTCCTTGCAAAACGGCACGCAGCAAATCTTGAATTTTGGCGTTAGCCATATTGCACTCCTCGATTACAGTTCTGCTTTGAGGCGCTCAAGCAGATCAGCGTGGGCAGCAGCGTTGATTTCCTTATGCAGGATTTGCTCTGCGCCTTTGACTGCCAGATTTGCTACCTCAAGACGCAGGGCATCACGCACTTTAACAGCTTCGTGCTCGGCATCGGCTTTGGCGGTAGCAATGATGCGTGCGCTTTCAACGTTTGCACTTGCTCTGGCTGCTTCGATGATTTCTTGCGCTTGGCGCTCGGCATCAGCACGCTGTGCTGCAGCTTCGTTACGCATGGCTGCCAGTTGTTCTTCAACTTTCAGGTTCATGTCGGCAACTTCAGCTTTGGCTTTATCGGCTGCTGCCAGGCTGTCGGCAACTTTTTTGGCACGGTCATCCAGTGCTTTCATGATGGGTGGCCATACCATTTTCATGGTGAAAAGGCAGAGCACGAAAAACACCAGCGTCTGGAAGATTAACGTTGCATTGATATTCATTTGTTTATTCCTTTACAAGGCTTGCGAACAACCACTCTCTCGTTTTATTAGAGTTGGAAGGGGCTAGCAAAAGCGAACAACAGGGCAATAGCAACACCAATCAGGAAGGCCGCGTCAATCAGACCTGCCAACACGAACATTTTGGCTTGCAAATCGTTCATCAGCTCAGGCTGACGTGCCGAAGATTCGAGGAACTTACCGCCCATGAGACCAATGCCCAAAGCAGCACCCAAAGCGCCTAAGCCTACAATCAAACCGCATGCCAGCGCAACCAGACCTATGATATTTTCCATTTGTAACTCCTTGTTCAGGTAAATGAGAGAGTGAGAAGAAAGTAGAAGAAAACGATTACGGCATTAATGCTTCGTGTGTGCCTGGCTGATGTAAATCAGCGTGAGCATCATGAAGATGAAGGCCTGCAGGGTAATCACCAGAATGTGGAAGATTGCCCAAATCGAACCAGCCGCAATGTGTGCGACTCCCAAGCCGATATACAGACCTGCGAAGCCTTTCCAGGCACCGCCAAGCATGGCAATCAGCATAAATACCAGCTCGCCAGCAAACATGTTGCCAAACAACCGCATGCCGTGAGAGATGGTTTTGGAAGAGAATTCAATGATTTGCATACCCAGGTTAATAGGGGCGATAGCCAAGTGTGCGCCAAATGGTGCGCTGATTAGCTCGTGACCCCAGCCACCCAGGCCTTTCATTTTGATGTTGTAGTAGACGCAGACTAGCAATACGCCCAAAGCCATGCCGAATGCAGCAGACAAGTCGGCAGTTGGCACTATACGCATGTATGCGTATGGGGAGTGGCGACCTACAGCGCCTTCCCACATCCAGGGCAGCAAATCTACTGGCAGCATATCCATGGCGTTCATGAAGAAAATCCACATGAACACGGTTAGCGCAATGGGGGATGCTGCTTTGAGACTTTTCTCGTTGTGGATGAGGCCTCTGGCTTGTCCATCAACAAATTCAACCAGAAATTCAACCATTGCCTGGAAGCGGCCTGGTACGCCTGCTGTGGCTCTGCGTGCTGCAGCCCACATGATTAGACAAGCCAGCGCACCCAAGGTGACGCTGAAGAACAACGAGTCTGCGTTGAACAGACTGAAGTCCACCATTTTGGTTTGCTTGACGGGTTCCAAGGCAAAGTTCAGCTGCATGTGCTGCAGGTGATGCTTGATGTACTCGCCCGCAGTAGGCGCATGTGCCGCGGCTTGTGCTACAGCTTGCTCAGTAGACATATTTGACTCCGTTAACTCAAAACCTACCCACTTACACAACCGTGGCGCTGTTTCGGCGCCGCCTGATGTGATCGAAGATGAATGCCAGCCAATATCCTTTGACGGCGATGATGAATACTACCAGCATCGCTAACCAGCTTAACCTATCTACACACCGTGGCGCTACCAAGAGCATCAGGGTTGACAAAAAAATCTTGATTCCTTCCCAGACGAAAATTGTAAGACATCCAGCGCTGCTGGCTGTCTTTTGAGGCAGTTTGCTGATGCGTGCTGTCATGCGCAGGTATCCCGCTGTACAGAGCACTGCTGGTATTAAGCAGGATAGTGCGCCGTAGAGCATGGAGGTTAGCACGTTTGCGGGCAATCGCATCAATAGTCCGACTAGCATGGCTAGTGTTGCTACGGCACTTTGTGCCAGTAGCGGTATCCATAGCGGCATGGGCTGGTGTTTGGCGCGTAGGGCCTGTGCCTGCTTTGCCGTTAAGGGGACTATTTGTTCTTCCTCGTCGTCAATTTCCTTTTGCATACGGGTAACCACTCTTACAAATCAATCACCCTGCACACAACTGGGAACATCTCTTGCCGCGGCATTATACCCATCATCTGACTATGTTTTTTGATAAGTCGCGTAAACAGCGGTTTTTTCGTATATATGGGCTGTTTATTAGGGTGAAATGGCTTGTTTTGCTGCTGTTGATGCGTTGTTGCCAAGGTTGTTACAGTTTTTAGCACGGTTGTGCGCGGTTGTTTAGCTTGTTGCTGGTTTGTTTGCGAGATGTTCTTTCAGTATGAGTGCTGCTTCTTGTGTGTGCGGGTCGTTTGGGTGCAGGCGGCGCAGGCCTTGGTAGACTTGCAGGGCTTGCTGTGGCTGCTGTAGCCCTTGTGCGAGTACGCGTACGATGAGTGCGTAGGCGGCTGGGATGTGGCGGTCGCCTTTGAAGCGTTTGTCGTATCCGCGCAGGAGCTGTATTGCCAGCATGTATTCTTGTGTTTTGCAGGCGTATTGGGCCAGGTGCAGGGTGTTTGATGCGCTTTGTAGTGCAAAGTGCGGCATTTTTTCTATGCAGGCTTTGTAGGTTTGCAGGGCTTCGGATTGTGCTTGTTTTTTAAGCAGTAGTTCGATGTAGGTGTGTCCTTGTCGCAGCAGGTTTTCTGATGCGCCTTGCAGGAGTAGCAAGCGGTAGTAGCGGCGCTGGTCGGGCAGGTTTTCGGGGTTTTCGCGTTGCCATTGCTGTGCTTGTTGTAGTGCTTGTGGCAGTTGGCCTTGTTGGACTTGGCTGGCGACTTCGGCATCGCGCTGGCGGGCTTGTTGGCGCGGGTTGTTGCTGGGGGTTTGGTCTGCTACGTATTCGTTGATGATGTCTATGTCTAGTTCTTGGTGGTATTGGTACATGGTGTAGCCGATGAGTGCGGCGTTGACCCACCAAAAGTAGATGGTGACGAACATGATGCCTGGCAACAGTAGCCACAGGGGTATGACTGCAATCAGCATTTCTGCTGCTATGTTGCTGCCTTGCGTTAGCAAAAACATGAATAGCCACAGCAGCAAGTAGGGCCAGCCTATGCTGCTGATGCAGTGTAGCAAGCTGGCTGGGTTGATGGCTGCGCGCAGGCTTGTGTGCTGGATGAGCACCATCATGGTGGCTGGTATGAGCAAGGAAAATACCAGCAATGCTACGGGCGCTAGTGCGGGCATTTGCTTGATGACAAAGCCTGCTGCCATGAGTTGGAGAAAGAGTGCGCCTGCAAATTTCCAGGGGAGGTATTTCAGGGCTGGGTCGTTGTCGGCGGGCATGTGCTCGCTTAGGCTAAGGATGCCGCGTGATGATGTTGCGGCTATTTTGAAGGCGTAGCTAGCCGCTGCCAAAACTACTACCAGTATGGCAATTGCGCCCAATAGCGGCGCAACCAGTATCAGCAAGGTGCAGACCGATAGCAGCAAGGCGTAGAGCAGTGCCTCGGTTTGCATGGGAAAGAGGAAAAATTTGTTGAGCCTGTGCCAAAACGGGGGGATGGCTGGCGGTGTGTCTGTGTCGCTCATGGCTGGCTGTTTTGGGGCGCTGCTTGCAGCAAGTGACACATTGTTGCATACATTTAGTTAAGCGCATTTACACGCACGCACGCGCATTCGCTCTTGTACGCGCTGCCGCCCAAGCGCGTTGCTTTTGCTTGGGGGCGCTGGCTTTGTTTTTGTGCGCTGCACGGCGCTGGCTGGCGGTGCAGCGCTAAGCTGGGTTAGCGGATGGTGATTGCCAAGCTGAAGGCTTGTGCGGCTTTGCTGCTGCGCGCGCTGTTGCGGGTTTGCAGCACGCGCACGGTGTAGGTGCCGTTGCGTGGCAGGGTGTAGTCTTGGCCGTCGCTCAAGTCGATGCTTTCTTCGCCGTAAAGGATGGCTTGCAGGCTGGGGCTGCCTGTGAGTTGGGCGCTTAAGGTTTGGCCTGCGCGGGCGCGGATGCGGTATTCGCAGTAGTTGTAGCCGCGCACGGCGCTGCTGACTGTGCCTGTGTAGCTGCCTGGGGCAAAGCGCACTTCGCCGCGGCAGGTGCGTTGTGTGCTTGCTGCCTTGCCTGCTGCTTTGCCTGCTTTTTGTGCCAAGGCGGGGGTGGCGCTCAGGAGGGCGGCGGCGCTGATGATGAGGCTTGCGGCGATGGTTTTGGCGGGGGTGGTTTGTGTGTGTTGCATGGTGGTGTTGGTTGGGTTGGTTGATTGGGTTGGTTGGGTTGGTTGGGATAGGCTGGTTTGTTGGCAAGCAGTGTTTATGCGGCTTGCAGGCCTAAAATGGCTTGTAAGCCGCATGGATACTGGTTGCTGGCATTTTGGCGTAATTAACGAAGATAACGGAACTGACGAAGTTTGTTAGCCGTTGCAGCCAGGTTTTGGCTGCGTTTCAATACGGCGGGTTTGCGCTGGTTTTACGCTGCCAGGCACGCTTGTTGCGCTTGGCGCAGGGTGTCGCGCGTGGCAAGGGCGGCGGCGCGGGCGGCTTGGGCGAAGTCGGCTTGGGACGATGCGTAGAGTATGGCGCGGGATGAGTTGACGATGGCAAAGGCGCTGCTGGTGATGGTTGCGCCTGCACCGCCGCTTGCGCTGCCACGCCATGCGGCTTGTACGGTGGCGGCGGCATCTCCGCCTTGTGCGCCTACACCCGGTATGAGTAGCGGCAAGCTGGGGGCTAGTTGGCGCACGCGGGCGAGTTCTTGCGGGTAGGTTGCGCCTACGACCAGGCCGAGTTGCCCGTTGCTGTTCCACTCGGCGTGCGCTTGTTGGGCGATGTGCTCGTAGAGCAGGGGTTGGCCGTTGATGCTTTGCAGGCGCTGGGCTTGCAGGTCGTTGCCGCCTGCGTTGGATGTGCGGCAGAGTAGAAATGCGCCTTTGCCGTGGCGCTTGAGGTAGGGGGCGAAGCTGTCTGCGCCCATGAAGGGCGAGAGGGTGACGGCGTCGCAGCCGTAGCGCTCGAAGGCTTCGATGGCGTATTGTTCGGCGGTGCTGCCGATGTCGCCACGTTTGCTGTCCAAGATGACGGGCACATGGGGCGCGGCGCGGCGGATGTGTTGCACTAGGCGCTCAAGTTGCTCTTCGGCGCGGGCGGCGGCAAAGTAGGCGATTTGCGGTTTGTAGGCGAGTGCCAAGTCGGCAGTGGCATCAACGATTGCCGCGCAAAAGTCGTAGATTTTGCCCGCGTTGCCCTGATACGGCTCGGGCAGGCGGGTGATGTCGGGGTCTAAACCCACGCATAGCAAGGATTGGTTGCGCTGTTCTGCTGCGCCGAGCATGTCGAGAAAGGTTGTCAT
>JAGONG010000008.1:0-15540 GCA_017993135.1 Allobrachymonas sp. | reverse complement strand
TCGAGCTTGACGATGCCTGCTACCAGCCCGTAAACGCCTACCGTCATGGCGATAGAGATGAGCGAGAGCACCATGATGCGGTGCAGCAGCGAAGCCTCGCCAATGGAGCCGATGGTGATGACGACGATTTCTGCCGAGAGGATAAAGTCGGTACGCACCGCGCCTTTGATTTTGTCTTTTTCGCTTTGCTTGCCGTCTGCCACTGCGCTTGCTTGATCAGCTTGCGGCTGCTCAGGTGCGGCATGCTTGGCGTGCAGCAGCTTGTGGGCGATTTTTTCTACGCCTTCAAAGCACAGATACGCGCCGCCCAGCATCAGCAGCGGGTTAATCAGCCAAGGCAGCAAGGCGCTGATAAGCAATGCCAGCGGCACCAGTATGAGCTTGTTAATCATGGAGCCTTTGGCCACAGCCCAGACCACGGGCAACTCACGCTCGGCATGCACGCCTGCCACCTGCTGCGCGTTGAGCGCCAAATCATCACCAAGCACGCCAGCGGTTTTTTTGGCGGCTACTTTGCTCATTACAGAAACATCGTCAAGCAAAGAGGCAATATCGTCCAGTAGCATTAATAGGCTGGTGGCCATGGGGTTATTCCAGTAATAGTGAAGAGTGTGGCGAAAAGATTGGCTTATTGTAGGGAGTATTTATTGCCGCAGTTGGCGTAAAAATGCCGCAGCTACTGCCCGTGCAGCGTATTTAAAAAACGCGATTGCATAATGATTTTGTTTTAGCGCATTTGCGCGGTGAGCGACCATGCCAGGCACAAGTCTTGCCAGGCATTGGCTTTGTTTTGCGGCTCGCGGAGCAAAAAATCAAGCGGATAGCTAAATATTACGGGAATATGCGCCAGCGCGGCTTGCAAATCTGCCTCGTGCGCAGGCACGGCCAAGCGGTGTATCTGCCCCCGCAGCCGCCCCGAAGCTTGGCTACTGCCCAGCAAACCAGCCGCAGCAGGTCGCCCCAGCGCCACGATGATTTGCGGTTGCAGGCGCGCTATTTCGTGCAGCAGCCATGCCGCATCAGCCGTTGGCGCTGGGCTGCGGCTGCCCTGCTCTAGCTGCACGCCCACAGCCGCTGCCATATTGCGCAACAAAACCCCTGTATTGCCCTGCGCGGCACGCACAGCGCCATCTTCAGGCAAGGCATCGCAAACAAACAACCAGCGCACAGGTGCCGCATCAGCGCTAGCATTAGCATTAGCATTAGCATCAGCACCTGCTTTGCCGCCCTGCCCACTGCGCTGCAAGCCCAAACATAAGCTAAAGGGCGCTTGCTGGCTGCAATGAGGTGCTTGTGCTGACTCTGCTGCATGGGTAGGCTTGCTCTGCGCTGCTGCATCAGCAATTGGCGCAGTAGGAGCAATCGTGCGGGCTTTTGCCTGCGGCGCGCCTGCGCTGCTGGCTGCTGCAACGTATGCCTGCTGCAAGGCTGGTGGCGCTGCAAGCGGTGCTGGTGCCGATGGCAATGCGTTAGCTTGCTCTGCCGCAGCGTTGCTTGCACCTTTCGCCAAGCCCTTGCCTGCAAGCGCGGCATTGCAATCTGGCTGGCTGGCGCTTTCGGGCGCAAGCCTGCGATTGCGGCACTGCGGCAAATAGGCACGCACGCCCATTTCTGCCAACATCTCACACTGGCGACGATTAAGCAGCAAGCTCACATGCGCTCCTGAAAAATACGCGCGATTTGACAAAACAAGTTATTCATGCCACATTCAGCCCGCGAAATAATAATTATCCGTTTTACAACAGTCTATTGCTGCTTTTTAACAAAAGGTTTTTAGATTGTTTATAAAATCTAGCCTGCATATTCTGACACCATTATCGCCATGAACCGCATTCCATTTACGCCCTGCTCTGTTTATTACCAGCAAAAATCCAGCTTGCCATTACACCCAGTTTCGCGCCCTGCTTCATTGCTGCTGCTTGGCCTGAGCGCTGCTCTGTTTATGGCTACGCCTGCGCTGGCAGAAAACGCAACGCATGCTCCCAAAGCCATAGCCAAAGGCTCCAGCATTAGCTACATCATACAAAAAGGCGATACTTTGGCGAAAGTTTGTGCAAAATACAAACTAAATAGCGAAAATTGCCAACAAACAAGTTTTTTCAACGCGCTTGAAAATAATAAACTGCCTGCCACTGGCTCTGTGCTGCATATTCCTTTAGACGTACTAAGCTCCAGCCCTGAGCAAGTGCGCCTGATTCAAACAACAGGGCTTGTCAAGATTAATGGCAAAACAGTAAGCGCGGGCGCGCGTTTTTCTGAAAACGCCCGCATCACAGCCGATGCAGACGGCTCAGCCGTGCTTGAAATGGCTGATGGCTCACAAGTGCAGGTGTTGCCCAATTCAGTAGCCGAAATTGTGCGCAGCCGCAATTATTCTGCCCCAGATAGCAATGCCAGCGGCAAAGTCATTAGCTGGGTCGGCAGCAAAATACGGTTGCTGCAAGGCATGCTTGAAACCAAAGCGCAAAAATCACAAAAGCAAATTCCAGGCAAGCCCATTGAAGTTGAAACCACCACCTCAATGATTGGCGTGCGTGGCACCCGTTTCCGCGTTGCCGCTGCAGACAAGCACACTCCTTTCGACCGCGCCGAAGTGCTTGAAGGCAGTGTTAGCAATATCAACACCTGGAAAAACTCGGAAATTGCCCTCAATGCAGGCCAAGGCGCGGTGGTCAATCCCAACAAGGCTGAAATGCAAGCCGTTGCCCTGCTGCCTGCGCCCGCTGTGCCAGCCAAGGGGCAAGTGCTTCGCCGCCCCGATGCCTTCTGGCAATTTAGCCCTGTGGCTGGTGCCGTGGCTTACCGCGTTATTGCCGCAAGCGATGAAGCATTCCAAATCGTTTCCTACAGCGAGAAAACTGCTACGCCTGTTGCCGACTTGAGCCGCCTGCCCAGCTACGGCATCTGGCACGTTCGTGCGCGCGCTGTTGATAGCAACGGCTTGGAAGGCTTTGATGCCAGCAGCACCATTAACCTGCGCGAGCCTGTTTGGCTCTGGCACAACCCTTCTATCTACTCACGCAATGGGCAACAGTTTTTGATGTGGACTGACGTGACCGATAGCAAGCTCAAATCCCTAGCCAACAATGCCAGCTTGAAGCTGGAGTTTTCAAGCAGCAATGATTTTGCCAACCCGATTGTTGCCACGGCTGCGCTCAACAGCAACCAAGCCAAAGAGCAAAAACTGCCTGCCCTGCCCTATGGCACTTACTACCTGCGCGTTAGCTTGGTTAGTGATGCAATCAAAAATGACGAAGCGCAAGTGTTTGCATTTGACTTGTCTGCCAGCAGCTTGAAAGGCAGTAATTACCACACACTGCTAAACCCAGTGCGCAGCCAGCCCTGATTGCCACGCACCACTGCTGCCCGCCGCCACGCCAGCCAATGCGGCATGTGCAATCAGGCAAAGCACGTGCCGCAATCAATCTAATCTGCCTGCCTTTGCAGCCAGACGATGCAGCGCTGAGCATCCAATCCTGGAACGCGCAATTGTTCCACGTGAAACACGCGCGCCCACGCGGGCAAGCTGGCTATTTCTTCTTCAGGGGTTTTGCCCTTCATGGCGAGCCAGATACCGTTATCAGCCAAGGCATTAGCTGACCAGTTTACAAAGTCGGGCAAACTGGCAAAGGCGCGGCTGCAAACAATGTCGTAGCGCTGCTGGAGCTTTTCCACACGATTGTGTACACCTTGCAGATTGTGCAAGCATAATGCAGCGGCAGCCTGCTGGATGAAGGCTGCCTTTTTGCCGACTGTATCAACGCATGCCACTTGCAAATCGGGGTTGCAAATAGCAAATACAACGCCTGGCAGCCCTGCGCCAGAGCCTACATCGAGCAGGGTTTTGCTGCCATGCTGCTTGATGCAACGCTGCAGAGGTGCCAGTGCGCTTAAGCTATCAAGCAGATGGTAAGAGAGCATTTCTTCGGGGTCGCGCACTGCGGTGAGGTTGTAGACGCGGTTCCATTTGCCAATGAGCGCAAGATAATCAAGCAACTTCTGCTCTTGCGCCGCTTCAAGCGTTAGCCCCAGTTGCCCAAGGCCAGTTTGGAGCATGGTTTTCATTGTGCTTTGCCTTCTGAAAAAGTCACGGTGCGTAGCATGCTTGCCTCTGGATGAGAGGGTGCTGGCACTGCGCCCATTTGCACGTGGTAGGTTTCACTGGTTAGCTCGATGCCATGCTCTTTCAGCGCCTTGAGCACGTTGTAAATAACGTGTGAGCGGATATACATATGCTCTGTAACGGTAGGTACCACATGGGTATCAATCCAGAAAAACACCCTCACCATCACCATATAGCGGCTTTTGGCGCTCATGATGTGCACGCTAGGCGCTCTGCGGTTTCTTGATACCACGTCAGATGTATCTGCCGCCGCTTTAATGGCAACTTGCTCAAGCTGCTTGAAATCAAAACCTGGAGCCAAAGGCAAGTCAAAATCGTAGCGCAGCAGTGGCATGAATGTCAGGCTGGCAAACTTGTTATTAATCAAGTTCGCGCTGGGTATGTAAACCTCTTTGCCATCTGGGGTAATGACACGCACTGCGCGCAAGCTGATTTCACAGACACGGCCAATTGTGTCTTCGTATTCAATGTAATCATCAATCGCAAAGGGTGGGCGCAATGCCAGCATAAAGCCAGCCACAAAGTTTTCGCCCAGCTCTTTAAAAGCAAAACCCATCACTACCGACAAAATACCCGCGCTCACAAAGATATGTCTGGTGATATTGATGCCAAATCCAACTTGCACCGAAAGCGCCAATCCTCCAAGCATAGATAGCAGCCAAAACACATCTGCCAGCAAAATCCACAGCAGCGGATCTTTGGTGTGCTTTGCAATCACCCGCTTGGTTAAAACATACAGCGCTCGAGCCAATATCATGCTAACAACCATTAGCACTATGCCCAAGCCGAAATCTGATGCATTTTCCTGCACGTAGCGCCAAAAGGAAAGGAGGTGCTTCATTGATTACAAGTCCATTTCATAGAGTTTGGTATTTTGTCTTTTACTGCTTTTTAAAACCGCGTTTTTTCAAATACACCAACAGCAACGATATAGCCGCTGGCGTTACCCCGCTGATACGCGAAGCCTGCCCCAATGTAGCTGGGCGCTGTGCTGACAAGCATTGCCTTACTTCAAAACTCAAGGCATCTACTTCGTTGTAATCCATATCTGGCGGCAAATTCATGTTTTCATAGTGGGCTGCGCGGGTTATTTCGTTTCTTTGCCTATCAATATACCCTGCATATTTAACAGCAATTTCTACCTGCTCAACCACCGCGTTCACTTCTTCGTATGAGAGTTTCAGCTCCTGTGTTTCACGTGAAACAGGTTCCTGCATTGCATCCGCAGCAGTAGAAAAATCTGGGTTAGCATAGCGCCCGCCATCCAAACTCATTAACTTGCCATAGCTCACCTCAGGGCGTCGCAGCAAGTCTGCCAAATGGTATTCGCGCTCTATGCCCTTACCGAGCACCCTTTGCGCCTCTGCATGGGGTAAATTGTTTGGATTAACCCAAATACTGCGCAGGCGCTCTGTTTCACGTGAAACAGCGTCGCGCTTGCGATTAAAAGCAGCCCAGCGTGCATCGTCAATCAGCCCAAGCGCCCTACCTTGCTCGGTAAGGCGTGCATCGGCATTGTCTTCGCGCAATTGCAGGCGGAACTCTGCGCGGCTGGTAAACATGCGATATGGCTCGCTTACGCCTTTGGTAATCAGGTCATCAACCATCACGCCCAAATAAGCCTCATCGCGCTTGGGTAACCAAGGCTCTTTGCCTGCAAGCTGCAGCGCCGCATTTACACCCGCAAACAAACCTTGTGCTGCTGCTTCTTCGTAACCCGTTGTGCCATTGATTTGCCCAGCAAAAAACAAGCCTTTGATTTGCTGTGTCTCAAAGTTGGCTTTGAGAAAACGCGGGTCGAAATAATCGTATTCAATCGCGTACCCTGGGCGCAAAATATGCGCATTTTGCAAGCCTGGCAAACTGCGTACCAATGCATATTGAATATCAAACGGCAAACTGGTGCTAATGCCGTTGGGGTAAATCTCGTGCGTAGTGAGCCCTTCGGGCTCGAGAAAAATCTGGTGGCTTTCTTTATCTGCAAAGCGGCTGATTTTGTCTTCCACGCTAGGGCAATAACGCGGCCCCACGCCTTCAATCTTGCCAGTAAACATGGGGCTGCGGTCAAAACCACTGCGAATGATGTCATGCGTACGGCTATTGGTGTGGGTAATCCAGCAAGGCACTTGTTGCGGATGCATACTGGCACGCCCCATAAAGCTGAATACTGGCATCGCGGCAAGCGACTCGTCATCATCTGCCAAGCGCCCTCCAGGCATACCATCGCCCGCTTGCTGCTCGCATTGGCTGTAGTCGATGGTGCGCCCGTCAATGCGCGGTGGCGTGCCCGTTTTAAGCCTGCCTTGTGGCAGCTTCAATTCTCTTAGCCGCTTGGCCAAGGAAACCGAGGGCGGGTCACCCGCCCTGCCCCCTTCGTAATTACTCAAGCCAATATGGATGCGGCCATTTAAAAACGTACCCGCCGTTAGCACCACGCTACGCGTACGAAAGACCAAGCCAATTTCTGTCACAACACCTACTACACGGTCATTTACGCCGTCGCTTTCAATCAGTAAATCGTCTACCGCTTGTTGAAACAGCATCAAGTTGGCTTGGTTCTCCAAACGCTTTCTGATTTCTGCTTTATACAGCAGCCTATCCGCCTGCGCCCGCGTAGCACGCACCGCTGGCCCTTTGCTTGAATTAAGCACACGAAACTGGATGCCAGAAACATCTACCGCCAGCGCCATTGCGCCGCCAAGCGCGTCAATTTCTTTTACCAAATGCCCTTTGCCAATACCGCCAATCGACGGGTTGCAGCTTAACTGCCCCAGTGTTTCTATATTGTGCGTTAGCAGCAAAGTAGCGCAGCCCATGCGTGCGGCAGCCAAAGCAGCCTCAGTACCCGCATGCCCGCCACCCACTACGATAACGTCAAATTGTTGGGAATATTGCATAGAAATTAAAAGTTAAAAATGTGCAGCTCTTCTAAAGCCATTTATTTGAGCGTTTGCAAAACAAGCTATGCAAAAGAAAACAGACAAAAATAGCAGCGTAAAAAACGCATAAAAAGTATAAAACCACTGCAGAAACGCTACAGAAGCAGCACAAAAATCGCTGATATAACTGCCGCATCAAGCTATACAGTGCAGTTGAATAAAGCTGTGGATAACTTTATAACAAAATACATCTTATCCACAGCTTTTTTGAAAAAGACCAATTGCACCTTTTTCAGCTACAGCAGAAATCCTGGATACGCACAGCTTTAATTGTACTGTAAGCTATTGATATATAAAGATGTTTTAGGCTTGTAAACAGAAAAATACGCGCTCTACTATGACTACTGTCTTTATATAAACCTCTGCATAACAATACAGGGAACAACTTTTCTTTTAAAACAAAGTTTTCTGCTTAAATTTTAGGCAAGTTTTAATTCAGATTTAAAAAAATTTCCTAAAAATTGGCTTTTGCTTTTAAACCAAAAGTTTTAATTATTTTTTAAAACTGTGAATTTTTAAAAAGACCCGTTAAGCTGCTATAGCCTTAATCAAAAACTTCAGCTTCAGAAAGCAGGTTAGCTGTAGCGTCTTGTGCGCTAAGTAAAGGCTCTTGCCTGATAGGCCAGCGTATACCAAGAGCAGGGTCATTCCAGCGTAAAGCGCGTTGATGCTCTGGCGCGTAAAAATCGGTGGTTTTATAGAGAACTTGGGCTTTTTCACCCAGCACAATAAAACCGTGGGCAAAGCCTTCTGGAATCCAAAGCTGCTTTTTATTTTCAGCAGATAGCAAAACACCTACCCATTGGCCAAACGTTGGCGATTTTTTGCGTAAATCAACGGCTACATCAAATATTTCACCTTCAAGCACTCGCACCAGCTTGCCTTGTGGCTGCTTGATTTGGTAGTGCAAGCCGCGCAGCACGCCCTTGCCTGAGAGTGTGTGGTTGTCTTGTACAAAATCGCGCTGCAAGCCTGTTGCTGCGGCAAAAGTTTGCGCATTGAAGCTCTCAAAGAAAAAGCCACGGGCATCGGTGAAGATGCGTGGCTCTAATACAAGTACTTCAGGTATTGCAGCAGGGTATGCATGCATTGTGTTTGATGTTTGATTGGCTGAAAAGACGGGTTTACGAAAAGAGTTTACACAAAATGCTGTAAAGACAGATTGATGAGCCTGATTTATAAGCCAGGCTCATCAGCTGTGGTTTACAGGCGCTTGGTGAGGATGGGTAAAACTTCATCAAGCATGCGCTGCAAGCCACATTGCCAGTGTGGCAGGGTCAGGCCAAAGGTTTTTTGCAATTTTTGTGTTGCCAAGCGCGAGTTGTGCGGGCGATTGGCAGCGGTGGGAAAGGCGCTGGTGGGAATTGCAGCAATGGCGTCAGGCGCTACTTGCAGTGGCAAACCAGCACGGCGGGCAGCGTCGAGTACGAAGCAGGCGTAGTCATACCAACTGGTTTGGCCGTTGGCTACCAGATGGTAGAGCCCTGCGCAGGCTTGGTTGCCAGCAAGTAGTTGGCGCACTGCGTGGGCGGTGATGTCGGCCAGCAGCTCGGCGCTGGTGGGGGCGCCAAACTGGTCATTAACTATACTTAGGCGCTTGCGCTCTTGCCCGAGTTGGAGCATGGTTTTGGCAAAGTTGTTGCCGTGCGCGGAGTAAACCCAACTGGTGCGGAAAATCAGATGCTTGGGGCAATGCTGCTGCACCAGTTGCTCGCCTTCGAGCTTGGTTTTGCCGTAAACATTGAGTGGCGCGGTGGCAGCATTTTCATCGCGCGGCTGCTCGCCACTGCCATCAAAAACATAATCGGTTGAATAGTGTACGAGTGCTGCGCCCAATGCTTGCGCTTCTTGTGCCAGCACGCCTACGGCAGTAGCGTTGATGCAGCGTGCCAAATCGGGGTTGTGCTCGGCTTTGTCGATTTCGGTATAGGCAGCAGCATTGACGATGAGGTTGGGGCGCACGCTGCGCACTGTTTCGGCCAAGCCTTGCAGATTGCTCAAGTCGCCGCACAATGGCTGGCCTTGGTGTAATGCGTTGTTTGCCGGGTTGCGGCTTAAAGCTACCAGCTCACCAAGTGGTGCCAGACTGCGTTGCAGCTCCCAACCGAGTTGGCCGTCTTTGCCTAAAAGCAGAATTTTCATGCTGTAGCTCCAAAAAAAGTGTGTTGCTGTGTTTGTTGCGTATTTTGGCTATAGATGCACTGCTTGCAAAAATAAAGTTACAAAACGTGCATAACATACATTAACGCAATGCGCACAGCGTATGCTATCTGCCAATTACCAGATTATGAAATATTATTGCCAGCTACTGCTTTAAGATTGCTCAGAAAATGACATATTTGTTTGAATTTTGGCTAAAAGTGTGGCTAAAAGTACCACATAGGCAATCAGCTTGCTTGTGATTTGCTTTTGGAACGGATATCTTTCGAGATACCCGATTGTTTATCTGACTATGAAGAAACAGCCATAATCTGTCGGTCTTTTTGTTTAATTTATTACCTGCCCTGCACCATTTGCCATGCTTTTTGTACTTTCACCCGCCAAAGCACTTGATTACGACAGTGTTCTACCAACCGAGCTGCCGCACAGTAAGCCCTTGTTTCCAGAACAATCGGCTGAACTCATTGCAGTTTTGCAGCAATACGCGCCACAGCAAATCGCCAGCTTGATGGGCATTAGCGACAAATTGGCTATGCTTAATGTGGCACGTTACATTGCATGGCAGCCAAAATCAGGTGCTGACAATGCGCGGCAAGCGCTGCTGGCTTTTAATGGCGATGTGTATGAAGGGCTGCAAGCTGCAACTTTAAGCATGGAGCAACTGCAATGGGCGCAGCAGCATTTGTGCATACTCAGCGGCTTGTACGGCGTGTTGCGCCCGCTTGACTGGATGCAGCCCTATCGGCTGGAAATGGGTACTGCCTTGCCTACAGCGCGTGGCAAAAATCTGTACCAGTTTTGGGGTAGCCAGATTGCAGATTATTTACGCCACCGCATGGATGAGCAAAGCCTGGCAAAGGGTGCAGACAAAGCCAGCGCACACATACTGGTTAATTTGGCTTCGCAAGAATACTTCAAGGCGGTGGACTGTGCGGCTTTGCGCGCGCGGGTGATTGACTGCGTATTTGAAGACTATAAAGGCGGTGTTTGGAAAATCATTACCTTTTACGCCAAGCGCGCGCGTGGCTTGATGATGCGCCATTGCATAGAAACTTGTGCCAGCCATCCGCGTGATTTAATGGCATTTAACAGTGCGGGTTATGCCTATGCGCCTGAGGTTTCTTCTGCCGATAGATTGGTTTTTAGACGAAGAAATGCGGATTGAAATGCACAATTGCCATGCGCGTTGCTGTATGGATGCATTGCAGCGCATTTGATTTTGTGCGCTTTGAAAGCACGGGTGAAGAAACAAGCCAGATTGCGCATTTTCAAGCTGATTTTAAAGAGGCGTTTTTATGCTTGGTTTATTGAAAAATAAGGCAAGCGCTGGTTTATTTCAGTTTTGGATAAAATGCCATTGCTTGTGATTACCGAACGGGCGAGAATTTACGGCAGTGCTTTTAAATGCAATGGTTTCACGCCTGTGCGGGAGTGGTGGATTTTTTGGTTTTATCTTGTATAAATAATAAATCAGCGCTTGTTCATCTAGCTAGGCGAAATTGCCAGATTAATTATCCATATTAATATGCTGGATTAAATGGATAGATGAACTGGGTTGGTTAATTAATCAGGTTAAGCAGAAAATAAAGAAAAACAAAGCAAGAAGATTATTTTTCTGCTGCTGGATTAAGAATTTTTACAGCATTTTGCACGGCTTGTTGCAGCTCGGTAATGGGGTTTGCAGAAAATTCACGCACGATGAGCAATTGCGCGCCGCTGTTTTGAATGGCTTGAAGTTGCGCCGCATCGGGGGTGGTGTGGTGCAATACCAGTGCTACTTTTTCGCGTTGCAGCAGGGCTTGCAGGGCGGGTGCGGCTTGGGTTGGGTCGGCAGGGGCAGTCCATGGCAGTATTTCCAAATCAAGTGCCTGAGCCAGTGTTTGCAAGCGCGGCGAGAGCACAACAACCGACAGGTTCGGGGCGCTTGCCAGCGCTTGGCTGGTGTTGATTTCTAGCTGCTGCAACTGCTGGCTGGTTTTTTGCAGGTTGTGCTCCAGTGTTTTGGCGCTGGCGGGGTGCAGGCGGGCAAGCGCATCAACAATAAGGGTTGCCATTCGCGCCAGATTGGTGCTTGCCAGCCAAGGTTGGGTTTGTATGGCGTGGCCTTGGGTTTGGTTGAGGGTAAGACCAGGCAAGTCGCCTTCAATCGGGTTGGCAGCATCGATTTCGACTATGCGGATGTTGCTGCGCCGTGCTAATGGATAGAGTTGGTCATCAGGCCAAATAGAGCGCATGGTTAAAACGGCATGTGCTTGGCTGGCTGCGCTTTGCAGTGCTTCAAGCCCGCGCCCAGTCAGGTAGGCAGGATGGCGCGAGGCGGGCAAGTCTGCGGGCGTTACGCGCATAATTTCAATGCGGCTGCCACGTACCAGTTCTTGCGCCAGACCATGCAGCACGGGGTGCGCGGCAAGCACTACGGGGGCGCTGGCTTGGGCGTTGTTGTGCGTAGTGCCAAGGGCAGCGGTTTTGGCTGCGGTGTGGCTATTGGGACGTACTTTGGTGCGGACGCTGGCTGTGCTTGCGGCTGGAGCTGCGGCAGCGACTGGTGCAGCCAGCAGCATGAGCAGCGTGGCAGAGCAAGCCAGCAGCGCAGTGCGTGCCAAAGGCGAAGAAAATACGCTGGCCGTGCCAGTTGTGCTGTGTGCAAGGGCGTTGTGCTGTAGAGGGCTGGAGGTTTTCATAGCGGAGTAAACAGGTAAAGGGTGTAAGGCAAATGTGCGCTGCATGATGGCAGCGCAAGCGGCTAGTGGTTAGCGGTTTTGGGTTTGTTGGCGGCTTTTGCCTAGCAGCACCGAGAGGGCAAAAAGTATGCCCGCAGTAAGAATGATGGCGCCGCCCGAAGGCACGGGAATATCGCAAGCAATGGGCACGGCAATGCCAGCGAGTGTGCTAAAGCTGGCAAAGGCTACTGTGAGCCAGAAAAAGCCACAGATGGAGCGTGCCAGCAGGCGGGCAGCGGCAGCGGGTATGACGAGCAAAGCGCCTACCAAAATTGCGCCGATTATTTTTACTGCCGCAACGGTTACGAGCGTAACCAGTACAACAAAAACATAATCGACCCAAACCACGGGCACTTTGCGCACCAAGGCAAGCTGCGGGTGAAAGCTCGCCAGCATGGATTGGTTGTAAATAAAAAACAGGCAAACCAGCGCGGCTAGGGTGATGAGTAGCAAAATCAGCAAGTCGTTGCCGTCAATGGTGAGCACCGAGCCAAACAGCACGTTTTCAAGAATATGGATATTGATGCGTGCTGCCAGCGCCATCAAAATGCTGGAGCCAAGAGCTAGAGAAACTGATAAAAATACGCCAATAAGCGCATCGGGGGCAAGCCCTGTGCGGTTGCGCAGATAGTTCATGAGTAGCGCAAACAGCACGCAATAGCCAAACAGCCCACCGTAGGGGCTGCCGTGTGGCTCACCGAGCAGCACGCCAATGGCTATGCCAGTTAAGGCGGCGTGGCCTACGGCTTCAGAGAAAAAGGCAAAGCGTTTGACAACAACCAGCACGCCCAAGCCGCCCAGCAAGGGGCCCAGCATGCAGCCTGCGAGCAAGGCGTTGATGACAAAGCCGTATTGCAGCATGGCGGGCAAATACCCTGCTGCAACGCCTGCCTGAATAAACTGGTGGATGGTTTCCATAGATGTACCAAAGCAAAAAACAAAGCGGCCTGTTAGCCGCAAGCCGCGGGCGGTGCGGGTGGAGCAGGCGGCGTGGGTGGTGTGGGAGCTGTGTCGGTTGGCGCGTCGGCATGTGCGTTGCAGCGGTGCGAAAACAGGCGCAAGATCTGGTTGGCATCGTGCAATATGGCAGGGGTATCGGTAAACAGGATGTGCCCGTTCAAGCCAGTGACGCGGTCGGCCAAGCGGCAAACGGCATCGAGGTTGTGCTCAACCCAAACGATGGTGCAGCCTTGGGTGCGCCAGTGCTGGAGCAGTTGTTCAAAAATTTTTACGCCTTCGGCATCCAGCGCAGCCATAGGCTCGTCGAGCAGCAGCAAGTCTGGCGCTGGTAGCAGGCTTTGCGCGAGCAGCACGCGCTGGCGCTCGCCGCCAGAGAGGTCGCCCATGCGGCGCTTGGCCTTGTCTTGCATACCCACTTGCGCAAGGGCGGTGTGGATTTGTGCAAGGGCTTGTTTTTCAATGCCCAAGAACAAGGGGCGGCGCTGGCACATGGTTGCCAAAAAGTCGCGCACAGTCATGGGCAGGCTGCGGTCGCTTTCAATTGCTTGCGGCACATAGGCAAGGCGGCCTGGGGTTTTTGTGCCCCAATGCAGTTGCACTTCGCCCGTGTGCGGCATCAGCCCCAATATGGTTTTGAGCAGGCTGCTTTTGCCGCAGCCGTTGGGGCCTATCAGGGCATGGACTTGGCCTGGCTGCACGTGCCAGTTAATCGCGTCAAGAATACGCGTGCCGCCAAGTTGCAGTGCGACTTGCTGCAGGTGCAGGGCGGGCCCGCGCGGGCAGTGGGCAGTGCTCAAGGCTTGCTCTCCAGGATGGAGCGCACGACTGCATCGAGGTTGTGTGCCATGGCTTTTTCAAACGTGTCGGCGCTGTAGGCACCGTGCGAGATGTGGGTAAGCGGGTATACGCGCATATCGGCTTCGCGCACTAGTGTTTTGACGTAACCGCTTAAGCGGTCTTGCTCGGAGAAAAGTATTTTGATGTTTTTGGCACGAATGAGGTCGAGCACTTTTTTCATCTGCGAAGGGCTGGGCTCGGTGCCGTGCGAAGGCTCAATTACGGCTGATACTTCCAGACCAAATTCGCGCAGTAAATAGTCATAAGCGCCGTGCTCGGTGGCTACGCGGTAGTTACTGCTGGGGGCTTGTTTGAGCTTGAGCAGCGCATCGGCGCGTAACTGGCGCAGTTTGCGGTTGTAGTTGCGGGCGTTGGTTTGGTAGAAGCTGGCGTTATCGGGGTCGAGCTTGCCGAGTTCACGCGCAATGGTGCTGACTTGCAGCATGGAGGCAGTGATAGACAGGAAGGTGTGCGGATTAACCGCGCGCCCTTGCGGTGCGCCCAAAGCCATGCCAGAGAGCAGCGGCACATCGGCGTTGGCTGCAATGGTGGGCATTTTGGGGCGCTGGCTGGCGGCAATCATCTTGCGGGCAAAGTCGTCGTGGCCAATGTCGTTGAGCACCACCACATCAAGCTGGCCTATGCGTTTGATGTCTTCGGCGCGTGGCTCGTAGGCGTGGGGGTTGAAGGTGGAGTCAATCATGGGCACGACTTTGGCGCGGTCGCCCACGATATTGGCTACAAAGCTGTAGTACGGGTGCAGGGTAACGCCAATGCTCAAGGTGCGGGCATGTGCGCCAGTGGCAAACAGTGCACTAGCGCATGCCAGCAAGGTAAAAAGGGCGCGGCAACGGCGCAAATGTTTGGAAAAAGCAGCAGGCATGGTTGGCTCCTGATAACTGATAAGAGTGAAGTAGCTAAAAAGGGTGCTGATAACGGGGGATAGTGATTGGAAAGAAAGCTGCGCGTGCGTTATTGTTTTTGAGGGGGTGAAGCAGGCGCGTGTGCTGGCAAATAGATAACTAAAAGCCTGAATAGGTGCTTGCCTGCGTTGGGTAGTGCTGCCTTGGTGTTTTACTGCCTTGTTTGTTTTACCGAGTGCTTGCTTTAGCTGCCTGCTCGGTGGCTATAACCTGCCGCCAGCCTTGGCGTATCAAGCTGGCATCGTCTAAAAGCTGGGGCTGTGTAGCGGGAGCAGCGGCAGTAGAGCGCAAAAGCCAGATGTCAAAACGGCTGCTGCTGCCTTGCGGCAAACGCCAGAGCATATCTGAGGCCAACTCGGGCTTGGCACTGCGGCCAAGGTAGGCAAAATCTGCGCCATGCTGCACAAGCGCCCAGCTATGCGCTCCGCGCTGGCTGGCATTTAAGCCTGTGGCAAACGGCGGCCAGGCATCGTCTGCCCATTGTTTGGCTGAAGGCGGCGTGCTGCTTGCTGTGCTTTGGCTTATTTGTTGCCATTCGTCGGCAACGGCTTGCAAATCGGCATAAATGCCTTGCTCGGCAGGCGTTAGGGCGGTTGCCAAATCAAGCTGGTGCGCTTGCAGGCTAAAGCCCTGAAACTGCTGCGAGCGCCAGAAAATCACAGCGCCCGACAAAAGCATAACGAGCAAAGCCGCCAGCAGCAGCAAGGATGTTTCCCGCCCCGCGCTGGCTGGGGCAATGCGCTCAATGCAGTTTGCGCCATCCGCCGTGCGTGGGCTGGGCGCGTGCAGGCTGGGGGCGCTTGGGCAGGCGTTAGCGCACATCGTTATGGTCAATCTCTACGGTATGCCCTACCCCGCCTTCAAAGCGGATAAAAAAC
>JAGONG010000007.1:40795-43846 GCA_017993135.1 Allobrachymonas sp. | reverse complement strand
CTGCTTCACTTGCAACACTGCTTGTTACAAGATTTGTTCGCCAATACACGTTACCTATTACAAGCCCGTTCAAGTACTGCGTCAATCGGGATTCCCCTAGGGTGAAGCAATATCTTCTACGGGTTTTGCTTCATAGTTAAAACCTTTATATCTTTTATTTTTTGGACGTGCTTGTGCGCTCCATGGCTTTGGCTATGCCGCGCAAAACGTGGATTTCTTCTTCGCGCAATTCGGCGCGGTTAAAGAGTTGTTGCAGGCGCGGCATGAGTTTTTTGGGGGCGCTGGGGTCGAGGTAGCCCAGGGCGATGAGGGCTTGCTCCCAGTGCGCGAGCATGGCTTGTACTTGGGCTGCATCGGCGCGTGCGGCGCTGCTGGTGGCGGCTGTGGGTTTTACGCTGTAGCCGCCTAGCGCCTGGCGCCAGTCGTAGGCGAGCACTTGCGCTGCGGCGGCTATGTTGAGTGAGCCGTAGTCAGGATTTACAGGTATAGACAGGCAAGCATGGCAGCGGTAAACATCGGCGTTGCCCATGCCGTAACGCTCGCTGCCAAAGACCAGCCCTACGCTGCGCAGGGGCGCTTCGTGTGCGTGGACGGCGGCGGCAAGCTGCGCAAAGTGCGCGCGCGGTGCTACGGTGGGCGGGCCAAAGTCGCGTGCGGTCATGGCGGTGGCGCACAGGTGCTCTATGCCTTCTACTGCCTCTTGCCAGCTTTGCACAATGCGCGCTTTGGCGAGTATGTCTGTAGCGCCGCTGGCGCGTTCTATGGCTTCGGGGCGCTGCAATACGTCTGCCCAGCGCGGCTGCACCAAAACCATGTCATCAAAGCCCATGACTTTCATGGCGCGGGCGATAGCACCTACGTTGCCTGCGTGGCTGGTGTTGAGAAGGATAAAGCGGGTGTGCATGGCTGTAGTTGTTGCGTTTGCTGTGTTTACTGCGTTTGCAGTGTTTGCTGCGGGCGGTTGCGTGTTGTTGTGGGTTGCGGCGGGTTTCATGCTGGCTATTGTCGTAGCAAGTCCTGCGGCTTTTTGCCAGAAATATTTAGCTGGCACAATAATCCGTTCTTGCATCTCACGTTTTTACCTGCCAGGAGTGCTTATGTCTTTCTCTTCTTCCAATGCCCGTTGCTTCTTTTTGCGCTATGCCGCGCCTGCTGCGGCTGCTTTGTTACTGGCTGGCTGCAATACGGTTGCCCCACCTGCAACCACTACGGCTGCTGTTGCCAGCCGTGCGCCTGTGCATGAATCAAGCGTGTATAGCGACGGCTCGCCCGTAGCGCAACCAGCGCCCGCGCCTGCTGCCGCACCCGCGCCCGTTTATGCAACCGTGCCTGCCACGTCGGCGGCTGCGGGGCTGCATTTGCAAGCGGGCACGTTCTCCAGCCAAACCAGCGCCAATGGCGTGGCAGATGGCATTCGCAGACAGCTTCCCGCTATGGCGCACAGCGTTAAAGTGGAGCCGCGTGGCGTAAATTTCCGCGTGCTGATTGGCCCGTTTGCCAGTGATGCAGAGCGCAGCCAGGCAGCCGCACAAATCCGCAGTGCCACGGGCAACGAAGTTGTAAGCGCTGCTCCCTGACTGCCCTCTGACTGCTTCTTTTACGCCCCATCAGCCGCCACTTGGCACAAGCATGCGCACTGCCACTGCCACTGCGACATCCACCAGCAGCGCCTTGCCGCGGCGCATAGCGCATTTGGATATGGATGCGTTTTTTGCCTCGGTCGAGCTGCTGCGCTACCCGCAGTTGCGCGGCTTGCCGCTGGTTATTGGCGGCAGGCCTGACTCCACCGACAAGGCATTGGCGCAGCGCTACAGCGGGCGGCTGACCGACATTCCACCTGAAGCCTTTGCTCGGCTGGCAGGCTACACGGGGCGCGGCGTAATCACCACTGCCACTTATGCTGCACGCGCCTTTGGCGTGGGCTCGGCCATGGGGCTGATGAAAGCGGCGCGGCTATGCCCGCAAGCCATTTTGCTACCCGTAGATATGGAGCGCTACCGCGAGTACTCGCGCCGCTTCAAAGCCGTCATCACCGAAGTCGCGCCTGTTATGGAAAACCGTGGCATTGACGAGGTGTATATCGACTTTACCCACGTCCCAGGCGGGCAGCGGCAACACGGCAAAGCGCTGGCGGGCTTGTTGCAGCAAGCCATTTTTAGCGCCACGGGGCTGACTTGCTCCATTGGCGTAGCGCCCAATAAGCTGCTGGCCAAGCTCGCCAGCGAATTTAACAAGCCCAACGGCATCAGCATTGTGCAGCCCGAAGATGTGCAAACACTGGTCTGGCCACTGCCCTGCCGCAAACTCAACGGCATAGGCCCAAAAACCGATGCCAAGCTTGCAGCCAGCGGCATACACACCCTGGGCGAGCTTGCCGCGTGCGACCCCTTTTGGCTCATGCAAACCTTCGGCAAAAGCTACGGCACATGGCTGCACCAAGCCGCGTGGGGGCGCGACGACAGCCCCGTTGTCACCCACAGCGAGCCCGTGAGCATCAGCCGCGAAACCACCTTCGCCCGCGACCTGCACGCCGCGCACGACCGCGCCGAACTCGGGCACATCTTCACCCAGCTCTGCCAGCGCGTAGCTGCCGACCTGCAAAGCAAAGGCTACGCGGGCAAAACCATAGGCATCAAACTGCGCTATGCCGACTTCAAAACCGCCACCCGCGACCAAACCGTAGAACTGCCCGTATCCGACGCAGCCAGCCTGCGCCGCATAGCAGGCCAATGCCTCAAGCGCGTAGACCTAAGCCGCCACCTGCGTTTGCTAGGCGTGCGCGCCAGCCAACTCGTGCCACTCGCCAGCGCCCAAGCCACCAGCCAACACACGCCAGCCGAGCCCGACCTGTTCAACCCCACCCCGCACTAAACACCACCGCCGCCCGCGCGCCCAGCCTGCCCCATCAAACCACCACAACCAGCCCCCATGCGCCCTCCCAGCCATTTATGCCCTGCAAGCCGCATAAACACTGGTTACAGCCTTTTTCCACACAATTTTGGTATTCCCTTTTGCGACTTCTGCGTAACCTCTGCGCCCTCTGCGTCCGCC
>JAGONG010000007.1:36533-40695 GCA_017993135.1 Allobrachymonas sp. | reverse complement strand
CCCCATGCGCCCTCCCAGCCATTTATGCCCTGCAAGCCGCATAAACACTGGTTACAGCCTTTTTCCACACAATTTTGGTATTCCCTTTTGCGACTTCTGCGTAACCTCTGCGCCCTCTGCGTCCGCCCCCGCCTTCCTGCCCCCAACTTTTCGCACATCCTTTTTCACACAGCACACGCATGCCCGCTTTGCAACAACGATAATTAGCCCATGTCTGCCGCACTTAACCGTACCCCCCTTTGGCGCTTTATCGCCCCCATGTTTCGTGGCTTTGATGGCCCGCTGGCGTTTGCCGTGTTTGTGCTCATGGCCATAGGCTTGGTGGCCATGTATTCGGCCGCCTTTGCCTTTGGCGTGCGCTTTAACGACCATCTCCGCAACATGCTGCTTGCGGCTGCCATCATGTTTCTTGTGGCGCAAATTCCGCCGCAAAAAATCATGGCTTTGGCCATACCCATTTATGTGCTTGGCGTAACGCTGCTGCTGGGTGTGGCGCTTTTTGGCATCACCAAAAAAGGCGCTACGCGCTGGATTAACGTTGGCGTAGTCATCCAGCCGAGCGAGTTTTTAAAAATCGCCATGCCGCTGCTGCTGGCTTGGTGGTTTCAAAAACGCTCCGAGCACCAACTGCGCCCGTTTGACTACGCCATTGCCTTTGTGCTGCTGGCCGTGCCCGTGGCGCTCATCATGAAGCAGCCCGATTTGGGCACGGCGCTACTGGTGCTAATGGCTGGCGCATCGGTCATCTACTTTGCAGGCTTGAGCTGGAAGCTGGTCTTGCCCCCGCTGGTGCTGGGCATGGTGGCAATCGGGCTGCTCATTGCATTTGAGCCGCGCCTGTGCGCCGAAGGCGTGCGCTGGTCGATTTTGCGCGAATACCAGCAGCAGCGCGTTTGCACCTTGCTCAACCCCATGCGCGACCCGCTGGGCAAAGGCTTTCACATCCTGCAAGGCATGATTGCCATTGGCTCGGGCGGCGTGTGGGGCAAAGGCTTTATGCGTGGCACGCAAACGCACCTTGAATTTATCCCCGAGCGCACCACCGACTTTATCTTTGCCGCTTTCGCTGAAGAATTTGGCCTGCTCGGCAACATCGTGCTGCTGCTCACATTCCTGTTTCTCATCTACCGCATTTTGTGGATTGCCGCACACGCACGCGGCCTGTTTGAGCGCCTGCTGGCAGCCGCCATTGGCATGACGTTTTTCACCTACGCCTTTGTCAATATGGGCATGGTCAGCGGCATCTTGCCCGTAGTGGGCGTGCCCCTGCCCTTTATCAGCTACGGCGGCACCGCCATGATTACGCTGGGCTTGGCTTTGGGCATAGTCTTTTCCATCGGGCGCTACACACGGCTGCAAACAGGCTCGGGCAGGCTGTAGCCGCTGGGCGCTTCATGGCAGGCGCAATGCCCTTAATCATTTAGCAGAAATAGCGCCATGCCACAATAGGTCTGCAAAACCCCTGCTTTCAACCACAAAGGAGCAACCATGTCTGACATCAAAACCATCGTCGTCTACCACTCTGGCTATGGCCACACCCAGCGCATGGCGCAAGCCGTAGCCGCTGGCGCACAAGCCCAACTGCTGGCCATTGACGAACACGGCAACCTGCCCGAAGGCGGCTGGGAGCAGCTTGATGCGGCTGATGCCATCATCTTTGGCACACCCACCTACATGGGCGGCCCAAGCTGGCAATTCAAAAAATTTGCCGACGCATCTTCCAAAGCCTGGTTTGCAGGCCAGTGGCGCGACAAAGTATTTGGCGGCTTCACCAACAGCGCCAGCCTCAACGGCGACAAACAAGTCACCCTCATCTCTCTAAGCACCCTGGCTTGCCAGCACGGCGGCATCTGGGTCAGCCTGGGCCTGCCACCCGCCAACAGCAAGGCTGCCAACCGCGCCGACCTCAACAACCTGGGCGGCTCCGTAGGCGCTCTCGCCCAAACGCCAGCAGATGCAAGCGTAGATGAAATGCTGCAAGGCGACCTCGACACCGCCCAGCGCTACGGCCAGCGCGTAGCTGACACGGCACGCCGCCTGCGCAAAGCATAAGGCGTAAGGTATGAGGCGCGAGGCATAAAAACCCACGCGCACCGCAAGCAAAAACGGACTGCCTCGGCAGTCCGTTTTGTTTTTCATCTGCCCGCAGCAGCCAAAAAACCGCTAAAGCATGCGCTCACGCTGCACCAGCGCCGCAAACGGCTCGCGCTCGCCAATCAAATGCACCTGCCCATCGGCCACCAGCACTTCAGCCGCCCGTGCGCGGCTGTTGTAATTGCTTGCCATGCTCATACAGTAAGCACCTGCTGACATCACCGCCAGCAAATCGCCCTGCTGCACGCTCAAACGGCGCTCGTTGCCCAGCCAATCGCCACTCTCGCACACGGGCCCCACCACATCGTAAGTGCTTGCTTGCGCTGCGGCGCTTTGTTCAAGCGGCACAATCTGGTGGTAGGCCTGATACATGGCGGGGCGGGGCAAATCATTCATGGCGGCATCCACAATGCAAAAGTTCTTGCTCTGCCCGTGTTTGAGATACAGCACCTCTGTAACGCAAACCCCCGCATTACCCACCAGCGAGCGCCCAGGCTCAAACACCAACTGGCGCTGCCCCATGCCGCGCGCATCGAGCAGCGCCAAAATTTGCTGGCACAGCGCATCTGCCGCTGGTGGCGTTTCGCCGTTATAGGCAATGCCCAAGCCGCCACCAAAATCAATATGCGGCAAGGCAATGCCAGCGGCTTCCACCAGCTCCACCACATCCAGCAAACGCGCGGCAGCATCCAGATACGGCGCAATCTCGGTAATTTGCGAACCAATATGGCAATCAATCCCCACCACGTGCAAGCCCGCCAAAGCCGCCGCCTGCTGGTAAGCCGCCAGCGCCTCGGTATGCGGTATGCCAAACTTGTTACCCGTCAAACCCGTTGAAATATACGGATGGGTTTTGGCATCCACATCTGGATTAACGCGAATACTCACAGGCGCAACGCACCCCATCTCCAGCGCCACCGCATTGAGCGTATGCAACTCGGGCACGCTCTCCACATTAAAGCAGCCAATACCCGCTTGCAACGCCAGCCGCATCTCGGCGCGGGTCTTGCCCACGCCCGAGAAAATAATCTTCTCGGCGCAGCCCCCCGCGTGCAACACGCGCTCAATCTCACCGCCTGATACCGTATCAAAACCGCACCCCGCACGCGCAAACGTCTGCAACACCGCCAGCGAAGAATTGGCCTTCACCGCATAACAAATCAACGCCTTGCGCCCAGCCAAGCCACGCTGGTACGCAGCCAGCGCCGCCAGCATGGCAGCCTGCGAATACACAAACAGCGGCGTGCCATATTGCCGCGCCAAATCACGCAGCGGCAAACCATCAACGCACAAAGCGCCGCTCTGGTAAGAGAAAAAAGGAGCGCCAGACAAAGGCATGGATAAAGGCATGGACAAAGGCTCGGATAAAGGCATAGACAAAGGCATGGATAAATTTCCGCTTAAAAAACTTCAAAAGCGCACACGCAGACCTTGCCCGCACATGCAACGCACCCGCACAACACAGCACGGCAGCCCAGCCCAACAGCCAAGCCCGCCCCAAAACACTACTGCTGCAAAGACAAACCCGCAGGCACAGCAGACTGACCTTGCACCTGTGCCGCCTCCTTGGGCGCAGCGCCCGAAGCAGCCCCGCGCGGCAAAGGCAACAGCGTTTGCGGCAACGTAGCACGCCCAGCCGCCTCAGGCGCAGCAGGCAAATACAAAGCCCCCTTTTGCCCACACGCCACCAACAGCAGCCCCAGCGCAATACTGGCACTGCCCTTTACAATAGATTGAATTTTGAACATAACGGAAATTGTAATGACAGACTTGGAATTTCTAAACGCTGCCGAAGCAGCCCTACGCAAAATAGAAACCACTTGCGACCGAATCAACGACCAAACAGACGCCGATATTGACACACAACGCAATGGCGGCGTACTCACACTGGCATTTGCCAACGGCAGCCAAATCGTCGTCAATCTGCAAAAGCCACTACAAGAAATCTGGCTGGCAGCCAAAGCAGGCGGCTTTCACTACCGCTTCAACGGCACGCACTGGATGGACACCAAAGGCGATGGCGAACTCTTCGCGCACCTGAGCCACTACGCCAGCGCCCAAGCAGGCG
>JAGONG010000007.1:20220-36433 GCA_017993135.1 Allobrachymonas sp. | reverse complement strand
CCTGCCAGTGGTATATCATGAGCACATTCGTCACAATGTGTTATCTGGCAAAGGGCTGCCTTCGCCCTGCTTGTCACCATTTGCGCCATGACCACATCACCCACACCCATTTGCCTGGACCAGGTTGCCAACCAAATCGAACGCCTGCTGCTGTGCTACGAAGAACTGCGCCGCACCAACAGCTTGCTCCAAAGCCAGCTCCAGGATGCAACGCAAGAGCGCGATTTACTCAAAACACGCCTGCTTGCCGCACGCACACGGCTTGACGCTGTACTTGAGCGCCTGCCCGAAGCGGGCGCAGTCCCCTTTACCAACCCTGCCAGCCCCGCAGCCAACCCGCCGCCTGCCAGCCAGCCGCTTGAAACTGCCAGCTTTGAAGCCACCACATCTGAAGCGGCTGCACCCGACTACGCACCTGAGCTGCCAGCCGCAAGCAGCCCTGCCGCCACCCCCTTTGGCAGCGAGCCTTTTGCCGCAGAGCACTTCGCAACAGAGCCAGCAACCGAGCCCGTAGCCGCCGAGCCACCTCCTGCCGCCCCAGTCGCAAGCAGCACCACCCAAGACAGCCACAAACCCGATGCCGCCATCGCCTGGAGCGTGCCTTATTACGTGCCATTTTCCTCTGGCCAACAGGAGCAGTCATGAATCAAATGCAGGTACAAATCATGGGTCAAGCCTACACGCTGGCTTGCCCCGAAGGCTCCGAGCAAGCCATGGAGCAAGCCGTGCAAAAAGTAGACATGGCCATGTGCAAAATCCGCGACGCAGGCAAAATCCGCGCCCGCGACCGCATTGCCGTACTCTCGGCCCTGAACATCGCTTTCGAGCAGCAAGAGCACCAAAGCAGCGCCAACCCCGCCAACGCAAGCAATGTGCCAAGCAGCACCAGCATGCACCAGCCCCATGCAGAACTGCTGCACCCACGGCTGCAACTGCTACTGCAACGCATGAACGAAGTCTTAACCGAAGACGGCAAACTGCTCTAGCACCGCTGCCCCAAGCGCCGCGCCCGCGCTAGCGCCTTGGCTTTAAACGGGCTTGCCCCCTTGCATTTCTCATCACTGGCTCCGCATAGCGGAGCCTTTTTGCGTCTTGCCAATCTGCCTTGCCACCCCACCTTGCGCGCACGCACACCTACAGGGCTGCGCAAGTAGTGGCACAATGGCTGCTTGTGTTGATACGCTAAAACCAGCCTTGCCCCTGCACCGCTTTTCAGCAGCTTGCGGACAAGCGTTTTTCAGTTTATCTGCCGCAGCATGCCGCACATGCCACACATACTGCGCATGCTGCACACAGACGCACTTTGCCAAGCGGTGCAGCCGCGCAGCAAAGGGTTTTTTCTACCAGCTAATGCACCCTGCAGGGGTGCGGAGGTCAGCGCATCATGAGTGAATCTGCGGTTTACCGTACCTACCGTTCCAACACCTATTTGTTTGGCGGTAACGCCCCGTACGTTGAAGAAATGTACGAAAACTACCTTGCCAACCCGGGCAGCGTGCCCGAAAACTGGCGCGAATATTTCGACAACTTGCAGCACCTGCCCGCGCTTGATGGCAGCAACAGCAAAGACGTGCCGCACCAGCCCGTAGTCAATGCCTTTGCCGAACGCGCCAAGGCGGGCAACACGCAAGCACTGCTTGATAGCGGCAGCTCTGAAGTTGAGCTTGGGCGCAAGCGCACCGCCAGCCAGCAGCTCATTGCTGCCTACCGCAACTCTGGCGCACGCTGGGCAGATTTAGACCCCCTCAAGCGCACCGAGCGCCCCGAAATACCCGAGCTTGAACTCTCGTTTTACGGCTTTACCGATGCCGACCTGGAAACCGTATTCAACACCAGCAACACCTTCTTTGGCAAAGAGCGCATGTCCCTGCGCGAGCTGCTCAATGCCCTGCGCGAAACCTATTCAGGCACGATAGGCGCTGAATTCATGCACACCAGCGACTTCAATCAAAAACGCTGGTGGCAACAAAAACTCGAAAGCATCCGCGCCAAGCCCGTGCTTGATGCCGAGCACAAAAAACGCCTGCTCAACCGCCTAACCGCTGCCGAAGGCCTGGAGCGTTTCTTGCACACCAAATACGTCGGGCAAAAGCGCTTTTCGCTCGAAGGCGGCGAGAGCTTTATCGTGGCTATGGATGAGGTGGTACGCGAAGCTGGCAAACGTGAGCTGCAAGAAATCGTTATTGGCATGGCGCACCGTGGGCGGCTCAATGTGCTGGTCAATCTCTTGGGCAAAATGCCGCAAGAGCTGTTTGCCGAGTTTGAGCACACCGCGCCCGAAGACCTGCCCAGTGGCGATGTGAAATACCACCAGGGCTTTAGCTCCAACGTAACCACCCCCAACGGCCCGCCCGTGCATTTGAGCCTGGCCTCCAACCCCTCGCACCTTGAAATCGTCAATCCCGTAGTGGTTGGCTCGGTACGCGCCCGCATGGACCGCCGTGGCGACCCGCAAGGCAAGCATGTGCTGCCGCTGCTGGTGCATGGCGACGCGGCCTTTGCTGGCCAAGGCGTAGTCATGGAAACGCTGGCGCTGGCCGAAACACGCGGCTACCACACAGGCGGCACGCTGCACATCGTCATCAACAACCAGATTGGCTTTACCACCAGCGACCCGCGCGACAGCCGCTCGACCCTGTACTGCACCGACGTAGTCAAAATGATGAACACGCCCGTGCTGCACGTCAATGGCGACGACCCCGAAGCCGTTGCCCTGTGCGTGCAATTGGCTATGGACTACCGCGCCACTTTCCACAAAGACGTGGTGATTGACATCGTGTGCTTCCGCAAGCTTGGCCACAACGAGCAAGACACGCCCATGCTCACGCAACCGCTGATGTACAAAAAAATCAGCCAGCACCCGGGCACACGCAAACTTTACGCCGACCGCCTGGCCGCGCAAGGCTTGGGCGACACACTGGGCGACGAGATGGTGCAAGCCTACCGCCGCGCCATGGTAGAAGGCCGCAGCACCATCGACCCCGTGCTGGGCGGCTACAAGCGCAATTTTGCGGTGGACTGGATGCCCTACCGCGACAAAAAATGGACCGACGCTGCCGACACCGCCATTCCCGCCAACGAGTGGAGGCGCTTGGCCGAGAGCATCACCACTGTGCCTGAAAACTTTAGCGTACACCCGCTGGCACGCAAGGTACTTGACGACCGCGCCGCCATGGGGCGTGGCGAAATCGCCGTGGACTGGGGCATGGGCGAGCATATGGCCTTTGCCACGCTGGTTTCTGAAGGCTTTGCGGTGCGCTTGTCGGGCGAAGACTGCGGGCGCGGCACGTTTACCCACCGCCACGCTGTGCTACACGACCAAAACCGCGAGAAGTTCGACGAAGGCAACTACATTCCGCTGCAAAACATTGCCAAAGACCAAGCGCAATTTACCGTTATCGACTCCATCCTGTCTGAAGAAGCCGTGCTGGGTTTTGAGTACGGCTATGCCTCCAACGACCCGCGCACGCTGGTTATTTGGGAGGCGCAATTTGGCGACTTTGCCAACTGCGCCCAAGTCGTTATCGACCAATTCATTGCCAGCGGCGAAGTCAAATGGGGGCGGCTCAACGGCCTCACGCTCATGCTGCCACACGGCTACGAAGGCCAAGGCCCCGAGCACAGCTCGGCACGGCTGGAGCGCTTTATGCAACTGGCTGCCGACTGCAATATGCAAATCGTGCAACCCACCACCGCCAGCCAGATTTTCCACCTGCTGCGCCGCCAGATGGTGCGCGACATACGCAAGCCGCTGGTTATCATGACGCCCAAATCGCTGCTGCGCAACAAAGATGCCAGCTCGCCGCTGTCAGACTTTACTGCGGGCAGCTTCCAAACCGTCATCCCCGAGCAAAAAGAAGCAGTTACGCAAAACGCTGCCAAAGTCAAGCGTCTGGTGCTGTGCTCGGGCAAGGTCTATTACGACCTGTGCAAAAAGCGCGAAGAGCTTGCCCGCAATGATGTGGCCATCATCCGCATTGAGCAGCTCTACCCCTTCCCGCACAAGGCGTTTGCCGCAGAAGTCAAAAAATACCCCAACGCGCACGAGTTGCTGTGGTGCCAAGACGAGCCACAAAACCAGGGCGCATGGTTTTTTGTGCAGCACTCTATCTTCGAGAACATGTCAGCAGGGCAAAAGCTCGGCTACTCAGGGCGGGCTGCCTCGGCCTCGCCTGCCGTGGGCTATGCCCATTTGCATCTGGAGCAGCAAAAGGCGCTGGTCGATGGCGCTTTTGCGCGCATCAAGGGCTTTGTGCTTACGCGCTAACAAGCCGCACGCACACCTGCGCACCAGCCTGCTTACATCCTGATTATTTCCAAAGAACATGTTTTCAAGAGAGTAAATGACCATGACCACCACCATTGTTGAAGTCAAAGTCCCCCAGTTGTCTGAATCTGTTGCCGAAGCCACCTTGCTGCAATGGAAGAAAAAAGCCGGCCAAGCCGTAGCCGCCGATGAAATCTTAATTGATGTCGAAACCGATAAAGTTGTGCTCGAAATACCTGCCCCAGCCGCTGGCGTGCTGGTTGAAATACTGGCTGGCGATGGTGCAACCGTTGCATCAGACCAAGCAATAGCCCGTATCGATACCGCTGCCGTAGTGGGCGCTGGCGCAAGTGCAGAAGCCCCAGCCCAGCAAGCCGCAGCCCCCGTTGCTGCAAGCGCCAGCACGGCTGCCACTGCTTCTGGCGCAGCCGCAGTTATGCCCGCTGCTGCCAAACTGCTGGCAGACCACCACTTAAGCGCCAGCGCCGTTGCAGGCAGTGGCAAAGACGGGCGCATCACCAAAAGCGATGTGCTTGCCGCCGTAGCCAGTGGAGTTGGCAACACAAGCAGCGCCGCCAGCGCAGTTGCCCAGCCAGCCAGCACAGCCGCCATCATCCCCACAGGCGTGCCTACTGCCGTGCTGCCGCAAGCCGCAGCCCCCGCGCCCGATTTGGGCGAGCGCCCGCAAGAGCGCATTCCCATGACGCGCCTGCGCGCACGCATTGCCGAGCGCCTGCTGCAATCGCAATCGAGCAACGCCATTCTCACCACGTTTAACGAAGTAAACATGGCGCCCGTGATGGAAATGCGCAAGCGTTTTCAGGAAAAGTTTGAAAAAGAGCATGGCGTAAAACTGGGCTTTATGAGCTTTTTCGTTAAAGCTGCCGTAGCTGCCCTGAAAAAATACCCCGTGCTCAACGCCAGTGTGGACGGCAACGACATTGTTTACCACGGCTATTTTGATATTGGCATTGCCGTGGGCAGCCCGCGCGGGCTGGTTGTGCCCATCATCCGCAACGCCGACCAGATGAGCTTTGCCCAGATTGAAAAGAAAATTGCCGAATACGGCCAAAAAGCCAAAGATGGCAAACTCAGCATCGAAGAGATGACGGGCGGCACTTTCTCCATCAGCAACGGCGGCGTGTTTGGCTCGATGATGTCTACCCCCATCATCAACCCGCCCCAAAGCGCCATTTTGGGCGTACACGCCACCAAAGAGCGCGCCGTGGTTGAAAACGGCCAAATCGTTATCCGCCCCATGAACTACCTTGCCATGAGCTACGACCACCGCATCATCGACGGGCGCGAAGCCGTGCTTGGCCTGGTTACCATGAAAGAAGCACTCGAAGACCCCGCGCGGCTGCTGTTTGATATCTGAGAGCGCACCTCGGCGGAGAAATGCGCTGGCTGGGGTGTTTTGTCTGGATATAAAAACGCATCCGCGCACCACACATGCACCATTCAAGCACCGCCCTGACGCTTGTATGGTGCTGCTCTATTGCTTCTCTGCTGCTCCTTTACTGCGTTGCTTTAGCGCTTTTTGCCGCGCGTAGCCTCATACAGCGGCATAACCTTGGGCATTAAAGCGGCCATGTCTGCCTTGCGGCTGGCGGGCGCGGGGTGGGTTGAAAGCCAGGTCAGGCCACCATCGCCACTCGCGGCAGCCATTTTGTCCCACAGCGTCAGCGCGGCGCGTGGGTCGTAGCCTGCGCGGGCGGCAAGCTCTAGCCCCAGCGCATCGGCCTCGCTTTCCATACTGCGCGAAAAAGGCAAATCGAGCGCCAGTTTTTTGCCCATGCCAATCAAATCCATCTGCCCTTGATTCACGCCGAGCATTTTCGCTCCCAGCGATATGGCCAAGCCGCTGGCTTGCTGCACCGAGGCTTTTTCGCGCGAGTGCTCACGCAGGGCGTGCGCCATTTCGTGGCCCATGATGGCGGCAATCTCATCGTTGCTGAGCTTGAGCTGGCGGATGATGCCTGTGTAAAAAGTCACTTTGCCACCTGGCATAACGTGGGCGTTGATTTCGGGCTGGTTAATCAGCACCAGTTGCCACTTCCAATTCAACGCATCAGCGCGAAAATGCGCCACTTGCGGCACTATGCGGCGCATGATGGTGTGTACGCGCTCGTACTCTGCGCCACTGGTAATAAGCTGCCCCTTGGCTCTGGCTTGTGCATTTTGCTGGGCGTAATATTGCTGGGCGCTTTGCGCCATTTCGGCTTCAGATACCAGCAGCAATTGCGAGCGATTTGCCCCTATTGCACCGCCTTGGGTCGTGCTTGCGCAGCCCGTGAGCAAAGACGCAGCAAGCAGCAAAGCCGCGGGCATTGGGCGTAGAAAACTTTTCAACATGCGAATAATGCCTTTCTTTAAAACAACAAAAACAAATCAAAAACAAATCAAAAATCAAAACAAACCCATCTTGCGCAAAGCGGCGCTACAGCGCGTTTTTGCGCACCAGCCGCTAGCGCTTAGGGCAGGACTTTAGCGCAAAACTTGCGCCCGCCGCGGCCAAGCCCAAACATCCCCAAACAGGCGCAATCAGAGCAAAAACATGCACAAGCAGTATCCATGCGGCCTGTGGCACGAAAATGCCCCGCAAGCCGCATAAACACTGCTTGTCGCCTTTTCATAGCAAAACACCCACAAAATACAATGAAACCCCAAAAACCATCATGGGCGTTTACACTACACAGCCTGCTAGCCCCACCTGCCATGTCTGCACCTACACGCCCCCGCATCTCTACTGCCCCCCTGCTTGACGTTTCTGACCGCCACGCCCGTTACTTCTGGCGGCTACTGAGCAAGCAGGCGCTGCTGTATACCGAGATGATTAACATGGGCGCAATTGTGCGTGGCGCAGCGCAAAGCCATTTGCGCTACAACCCCGAAGAGCACCCCGTAGCCCTGCAACTGGGCGGCAGTGACCCCGCCATGCTCGCGCAAAGCGCCCGCATGGGCGAGCAGTGGGGCTATGACGAAATCAACCTCAACTGCGGCTGCCCGAGCGACCGCGTGCAGCGTGGCGCTTTTGGTGCTTGCCTGATGCAAACCCCCGCACTGGTGGCAGATTGCGTCAAAGCCATGCGTGATGCGGTGCAGCACACGCCCATTACCGTCAAGCACCGCATTGGCATTGACCGCATCGAGCGCTACGACTTTGTGCGCGACTTTATCGGCACAGTGGCTGATGCAGGCTGCCAGCACTTTATCGTGCATGCCCGCAACGCCTGGCTGCAAGGCCTAAGCCCCAAAGAAAACCGCGACATTCCTCCCCTGCGCTACGAAATTGCCTACCAGCTCAAGCGCGATTTTCCGCACCTGCACATCACCTTGAATGGCGGCATAGCCACAGCCGAGCACATACACACCCACTGGCAGCATGTAGATGCCGTCATGATTGGGCGCGAAGCGTGGCACAACCCGTGGAGCCTGTCGCAGTGGGACGGCTGGATGGCAGCATCAAGCCGTGTTGCCAACAATACCGCCGCCAATACCGCCTGCAACACCGCCAACAGCACAACCCCACCCAACATCACCCGCCAAGAGGTAGAAGACCAAATGGTTGCCTACATGGAGCGCGAACTCGCCGCGCACGGCACACCCTGGCCCAACATTGCCCGCTGCATGCTGGGGCTCTACCACGGCCAGCGCGGTGCGCGCAAATGGCGGCAAGTCTGGAGCAACCACCTGCTTAAAGCCGAACCCGCCCGCGCCGTCTGGCAACTCGCCCAAGCCGCCCTGCAAGACAGCGCACCAGAATCAGAAAACGCCCCAAAAAGCGCCCCTGACTGCGCCCCCGAAACCCCCTAACACCCCCGCTAACGCACACCCAGCGCCAACGCACCCAAGCAAGCACAACATGACCCAATCCAGCCCCGCCGCCTCTGCCTCCGAAGCCGCAGCAGCACAAGCAAGCGCATCACCCCCGCCGCCCACCCCTGCCAGCACCCCCGCACGCGACTTTGCGCTGGGCGTGCGCGATAGCTTTGCCATCGTGCTCGGCTATGTGCCCGTAGCCATCTCCTTTGGTCTGGCAGCCAGCCAAGCCAAAATCCCCGCATGGCTTACCGTATTTGCCTCCATCATGATGTTTGCAGGCGCGGCGCAATTTGTGCTGGTAGCACTCGTTGCCACAGGTGCATCGGCCTGGGGCATAGTCACCACAGCCGTGCTCATGAACGTGCGCCACCTCTTTTACGGCCCGGCACTGCTACCCAAGCTCGCCTTGGGCGAAAAGCACAAGCCCATGCTCTTTTTGGCTGCGGGGCTTACTGATGAAGTCTTTGCCGCCGCCATGGGCAAACTCCCGCACATCGCCCAGCCCAAGCGCGAAAACTGGTACATCGGCCTGCAACTTGGCTCCTACGCGGGCTGGGTATCAGGCTCGGCCATAGGCGCACTGCTCGGCCAGCAGCTCGGCCAGCAAGCCCCGTGGATGCAAAACACGCTTGATTTCATCTTTGGCGCACTCTTTTTCGCCCTGCTGCTTGAGCTGCTCTCGCACAGCCGCTGGTTCATACCCGCCGCTGCCATGCTCGCTACCGCCTTGCTGCTGCTCGTATTGCCCGCGCACTGGGCAATGATAGGCGGCATGGTCACGGGTGCAGCCATCAGCGCATTGGTACCCGTCCCCAAAAACCATTTTGCTCCCAGCAAAGCACAAGCAGCGCCAGCAACACCAACCCAAGCGGAAGAAACAGCACCATGAAAATAGCCCCCTTCACCCTGCTCTGGGTCATACTGGCATGCAGTGCAGGCACACTGGCTCTGCGCCTGCTGCCCATGCTCTGGCACAAAAAAATCGGCAGCGACTCTTTAGGCCCCCGCACCCACCGCGCACTGGCAGCACTGGGCCCCTCAGCCATTGGCGCACTGGTGCTCACTACCCTGTGGCCACAAGTCACCGTAGCCGCCCCCGCCATGCCCGCACTGCGCCTGCTGCTGGCACTCGCCACCATCGCCCTCACCCGCAAACTCGCGGGCGGCATAGCCGTGCCCACACTGGTAGGCATCGTGGTGTTTGGCGGGCTGCAATACATGGCTTTTCACACTTAAAGATTTTTCCTTGTTAATAAATACAATGCGCTGTTTGCAATACTTTGCAAGCGATTGCAACAATGCCTGTTGCAGCACTTTTTTAACTCTTGCGCCAAACTGAAGCCGCCAGCTTGGAACACGCGTTCTTGCGGTAGGAAAAGAAAACCATGAACCTTCTCTCTCGCTTAATCGCCACTGCCACCGTTGCAGCCACCGTCACACTGGCAGGCTGCTCCACATCGCAAAAAATCCAAGTCGTGCAGCCTGGCGACAACAACCTGTCTTGCGCTGGTCTAAAAGAAGAAATGGCCAAACTCGACAAAGCACAAGCCGAGATTGAGGGCAAAAAAGGCCTCACTGGCACCAACGTAGCCTCTGCCATTTTCTGGCTGCCAGGCTTGGCCTACACCTTCTATGACGCAGGCGAAGCCCAGCGCCTCATCAGCGACCGCCGCAGCGCACTGACAACCTTCTACAACAACAAACGCTGCAAGTAATCTTTTTCTCGCACCCGCTTAGGCTTTGCCGCAGCCCGCACAGGCCAGCACGGGCAAGCCTAAGCGCGTTATCACGCACTCAACAGCCACGCGCTGCTTTCCCCCCGTCTGCCGCTTGCATGTGCCGCTTGCCATGAGCCGCTTGCATGCTCCGCTTCGACAAACACCACCCGCACGCAGGCGCTTGCCTGCACCTGCACTATCGTATTGCGCAGGTATGATGCAATAATTACCCCCTTGGTTCTATTGGCTTTATTTCTCCTTGTGCTGCCACACTGGTAGCCAGTTCATTTATCGACTGCCCGTTTTTGCTGCTTTACCGTGCGCCTGACTTCTATCAAACTCTCTGGCTTCAAGTCATTTGCCGACCCCACCAACTTTCTGCTGCCTGGGCAACTGGTGGGCGTGGTCGGGCCCAATGGCTGCGGCAAATCCAACATCATGGATGCGGTGCGCTGGGTGCTGGGCGAGAGCCGCGCAAGCGAGCTGCGTGGCGAGTCGATGCAAGACGTGATTTTCAACGGCACAACTACGCGCAAGCCCGCCAGCCGCGCCAGTGTGGAGTTGGTATTTGACAACGCCAGCAGCCGCGCAGGTGGGCAGTGGAGCGCGTTTACCGAAATTGCCGTAAAACGCGTGCTCACGCGCGAAGGCGGCAGCAGCTACTTCATCAACAACCAGCCCGTGCGCCGCCGCGACGTGCAAGACGTGTTTCTGGGCACGGGGCTGGGCCCACGCGCCTACGCCATCATCGGGCAAGGCACTATTTCGCGCATCATCGAGAGCAAACCCGAAGAACTGCGCCTGTTTCTGGAAGAAGCCGCTGGCGTATCCAAATACAAAGAGCGCCGCCGCGAAACCGAAAACCGCCTGCACGATACGCGCGAAAACCTCACGCGGGTGCAAGACATTTTGCGCGAACTCGGCAGCAATCTTGACCGCTTGGAGCAGCAAGCCGAAGTCGCCCAAAAATACCTTGCACTGCAAGACACGGGCACGCGCCGCCTGCACCAGCTCTGGTTTTTGAAAAAAGCCGATGCCGCCAGCGACCAAGACAAAATCAAAACCGACGTGGCACAAGCGCACAACGCGCTTGAAGCACGCTTGGCCGATGTGCGCCACATCGAAGCCGAGCTTGAAACCATCCGCCAGGCGCACTACGCCGCGGGCGACAAAGTCAATCTGGCGCAAGGCCAGCTCTACCAAATTACGGCTGAAGTGGGCAAACTTGAGGCTGAAATCCGCTTTGTTTCTGAAAACCGCCAACGCGCCGAGCAACGGCTGGTGCAGCTTTCCGAGCAAATCAGCCAGTGGAGCGAGCGCCAGCAGCAAGCCCAACAAGAAAGCGCCACCTTGGGCGAGCAAGACGAGCAAGCCCAAGAGCAAGCCGAAATACTCGCCGCCCAACTGCAAGAGCACGAGCAGCAAACCCCCGCGCTTGAAGAAGCCCTGCGCCGCGCCCAGCAAAACGCCAATAACCAGCGCAGCGCCGTTGTCCAAGTGCAGCAACAAATACAAGTGCTAGCTGCCGAGCAGCGCAGCATTGACGAGCAAACCCGCCAGCAAACCCAGCGCCACGAGCGCCTGCAAGCCGACCGCAACGCGCTCGCTGCCCCCGAAGACAGCCGCCTGCTGCAAGTGCAAAGCCAGCTCGCCGCCAGCACCGAGCAACTCGAAATCCTGCAAGCCCGCCAAGAGCAGTTACAAGAAAGCACTCCCCAGCTTGATGAGCAACGCCGCCATGCCCAGCAAACCCTCAACGCGCAAGCGCACAAGCAAGCCGACTTGGCCGCGCGGCTTGAAGCACTCAAGGCGCTGCAAGAAAAAGTCAAAACCGACGGCAAACTTGCACCCTGGCTGCACAAGCACGGCATGGCCGAAATGCAACGCTTGTGGACGCGCCTGCACATCAGCCAAGGCTGGGAAAACGCACTCGAAGCCGCATTGCGCCAGCGCATGGGCGCACTGCAAGTCAATCGGCTCGACATGGTGCGCGCCTTCGTGCACGATGCCCCCCCTGCCAAACTCAGCTTTTACGACAGCGCCAGCAGCCAAGCAAACCACCAAGCAGCCAGCCAGTCCACACCAACCCAAGCACCATCCCCCGCAGGCTTAACGCGCCTGTCTGCCCTGCTACGCTTGGGTGACGCTGCCCTGCAAGCCCTGCTTGATGACTGGCTGCAAGGCTGCTACACCGCCGCCACGCTTGATGAGGCACTGGCGCAACGCGCACAACTGCACGCTGGGCAAACCATCTACACCCCGCACGGGCACGCCGTAGGGCTGCACAGTGTGGACTTTTACGCCCAAGACAGCGAACAAGCTGGTCTGCTGGCGCGCGCACAAGAAATCGACAACCTCGACAAAGAGCTACGCGCCCAGCGCCTCATCCACGACGAAGCTCGCAACGCACTGGCTCGCGCCGAAAACGCCTATGCCGACGCCAGCTCGCGTTTGGCCCAAGCCCAGCGCGAAGCAGTAGCCGCCCAAGCCAGCCAGCACCAGTTGCAAGTTGAAGCCCTGCGCCTGAGCCAACAAGCCGAACAAAGCCGCGCACGCAGCGCCCAAATCGGGCAAGACATGACCGAAGTCGCAGTCTTAATCGAGCAACTGCAAGAACGCCGCGCCACCGCCGAAGCCCGCTTTGAAGAACTCGACATGCAACTTGCCGACGCGCAAGAACGCCACGCCACGCTCGAAGACACCACCATCGCAGCCGAACGCGCCTTGGCCGCCAGCCGCGAGCAGCAGCGCAGCCTGGAGCGCAGCGCACAAGAAGCAGGCTTTGCCCGCCGCAGCCTGCAAGCCCGCGCCGATGAGCTGCAACGCACCATACAAACCGCCACTACCCAAATGCAAGCCTTGGCGCAAGAGCGCGAGCAAGGCCTTGCCGACCTTGAAAACCTCACCGCCACCACCGTACAAAACGGCCTGCAAGAAGCACTTGCGCTCAAACTCGAACACGAGCAGCAACTCGCCGCCCAGCGCAGCCAGTATGACGACCTCACCGCCAAACTACGCGCCAGCGATGAGCGCCGCTTGGCTCTTGAGCGCGAGCTCGAGCCCCTGCGCTCCCGCATTACCGACCTGCAACTCAAAGAGCAAGCCGCCCGCATTGGCGTGGAGCAATACGCCCAGTCGCTAGCCGAAGCGCAAGCCGACGAAGCCGCGCTTGCTGCATCTATTGCCGAAGAAGGCGTGCGCTTGAACGGTCTGCAAAGCGAAATCGACCGCATCCAGCGCGATATGGCAGCCTTGGGCGCAGTCAATCTGGCAGCCATGCAAGAGCTCACCAGCGCGCGCGAACGCAAAGGCTTCTTGGACGCACAATCGGCCGATTTGAACGACGCTATTGAAACGCTCGAAGACGCCATCCGCACCATCGACGGCGAAACCCGCCAGTTGCTGGGCAACACGTTTGAAATGGTCAATCAGCACTTTGGCCGCATGTTCCCCGAGCTTTTCGGCGGCGGGCAAGCGCGCCTGATTATGACGGGCGACGAAATCCTGGACGCAGGCGTGCAAGTCATGGCGCAGCCGCCTGGCAAAAAAAACCAAACCATCCACCTGCTCTCGGGCGGCGAAAAAGCTCTCACCGCCATCGCGCTGGTGTTTGCCATCTTCCAGCTCAACCCCGCGCCATTTTGCTTGCTTGACGAAGTGGATGCCCCGCTGGATGATGCCAACACCGAGCGTTACAGCAAACTGGTAAGCTCCATGAGCCGTGAAACCCAATTCCTGTTCATCAGCCACAACAAAATCGCCATGGAAATGGCCGAGCAGCTCATTGGTGTGACCATGCAAGAGCAAGGCGTATCGCGCATTGTGGCAGTAGATATGGAATCTGCCGCGCACATGGTCGATACATAAACGCCAGCAAAAACCTCAGCCCAAACGCTGATAAAAACAGCTTGATTACACCCTTGCAACTCGCCTGCCCCAAGCTGCCCTAAGATAGCGGTTATTCTGTAGCGATTATTTTGTACGCAACTTTTTTGAAAAAACACCCATGAGCAACTCCCTGCAACTCGCTCTGGCAGCCACTGGTGGCGTGATATTGCTTGGCCTGATGGCGCATAACGCCTGGAGCGCCCACAAAAGCCGCCCCCGCAAAGCCGACCCCGTTGCCCCGCAACCCGCCAGCAGCCAACTGCCCGAATCCAACACGCCTGATACCAACGCACCCGCTAACGCAGCAGAATCAGACGCAAGCGACACCAGCGCCACCCCCGCCGCCTGCGCCTTGTCAGGCATAGCCGCGCAAGGTCTGGCCTGCAGCAGCGTAAACCACACCAAGCCGCTTGACCCACTCATCGATGCCATTGCCCCCATCAAACTCGACGCGCAAGCGCAAGTCTCTGGCGACGCAGCCATTGCAGCCCTGCCCGCCAGCCGCCGCGTAGGCGACAAACCCTTTGCCATCGAAGGCCGCAACGCCCACACAGGCGCGTGGGAGGCTCCACAGGCAGGGCAAATATACTACGCATTTCAAGCAGGCGTGCAACTCGCCAACCGCGCTGGCGCACTCAACGAAATCGGCTTTTCCGAATTTACCCTCAAAGCGCAAGCCTTTGCCGACGACGTAAACGGCACACCGCACTTCCCCGACATGATTGAAGAAGTCGCCCGCGCCCGCGAGCTCGACCAATTCGCCACCACCAACGATGCCCGCCTGAACTACGTCTTGCGCGCCCGTGGCGCAGCATGGAGCACAGGCTACCTGCAACAAGTAGCTGCACGCCACGGCTTTATTGCAGGCTCGCTGCCTGGCAGGCTCGTACTACCCTCATCCCATGCGGGCATGCCCCCCTTGCTCAGTCTGGAATTTGACACCCAAGCCGCACTCGCCGAAAACCTGGAACAATCCGCCATTTGCGAAGTGCTTTTGTGCCTGGACGTACCCCAAATCAGCGCCCAAGAACAACCCTTTGACCGCATGTGCACAGTCGCACAAAATCTCTCTAAAGAGATGGACGGCACCATCATCGATGGCAACGGCTACCGCATAGACCCCGTAGCCATGCAAAGCATAGGCAAAGACGTGCAAGACCTGTACTTGCTGCTGGAGCACCGCGACTTCACCGCAGGCTCCACACTCGCGCGCCGCCTGTTCTCCTAACCCCCCAAGCCGCCACAAACCCCGCCCATGGGACGCACCACCTTGCCCCTGCACAGCCTGCTTGCACAGCACACGCCACAAGCACAGCCAAACGCACGCGCCAAACACAACCGCGCCCCTCAAACAGCCGCCAGCCACAGCCTGCAACCCGCTGGCGCAGTACGCATCATTGGCGGCCAGTGGAAGCGCCGCAAGCTACCCATAGCAGCAATCAGCAGCACAGCTTGCCTGCGCCCCACCCCCGACCGCGTGCGCGAAACCCTGTTTAACTGGCTCGGGCAAAACCTCACAGGCTGGCACTGCATGGACGTCTGCGCGGGCACTGGCGCACTGGGCTTTGAAGCCGCCTCGCGTGGTGCTGCCAGCGTGCTCCTGTTTGAAAAACACCCCACACTCGCCGCACAACTGCACGCCAACAAAACACTGCTGCAAGCCAGCGCCATACACATTCAGACGGGCGACGGGCTAGCCGCCATGCAACAACTGGCACAACGCCAGCCACACAGCATCAACGCCATCTTTCTCGACCCGCCTTTTAATGCCAACTGGTACAACCAAGCCCTGCAAGCAGCCGAACTGCTGCTGCACCCACAAGGCTTTTGCTACCTTGAAGCGCCCCACGAATGGGCGCAAGACGAACTCGCTGCCGCAGGCTGGCAACGCCTGCGCCACCTCAAAGCAGGCGCCGTACACGCCCACCTGCTGCAACCCTTGCCCGAGCCAGCCCCATGAAACAAATACTCGCCATCTACCCAGGCACCTTCGACCCCGTCACTCTGGGGCACGAAGACGTCATCCGCCGCGCGGCACAATTGTTCGACCACCTCATCGTCGCCGTAGCCGCAGGCCACCACAAAAAACCCCTGTTTACGCTGGATGAACGCATCAACATGGCACGCCAGTCGGTAGCCAAATACCCCAACGTTACCGTTGAAAGCTACGAAGGTCTGGTACGCGACTTTGTCGTAGCCCGTGGCGGCAACGCCATGGTGCGTGGCTTGCGCGCCGTGACCGACTTTGATTACGAGTTCCAACTCGCAGGCATGAACCGCCGCCTCATGCCCGAAGTAGAAACCGTTTTTCTCACCCCCAGCGACCAGCACCAGTTCATCAGCAGCAGCTTCGTGCGCGAAATCGCCCTGCTAGGCGGCGCAGTAGGCGAATTTGTTGCGCCCCATGTACTGCGCGGCTTGCAACAAAAAATCGACAGTAAAAAACCAGCCTGATGCACCCACTCGGTTTGTGCCCGTTTGCCTTTTGACAGCTTGTATTTTGTGGCTTGTGTTT
>JAGONG010000007.1:0-20120 GCA_017993135.1 Allobrachymonas sp. | reverse complement strand
TTTTGTGGCTTGTGTTTAGCGGCTTGTGCTTAGCTGATTGTTTTTGGCTGATTGTTTTTCACCCTGTAATCAGCCGCAGCAGCCAACTACCCAAGTGCATTTTCCCAATCAAGCGACTTGATGAAGCGAAGCAACAGCTTAGCCCTTAGACCTTGGTCAATCGCCCAGCCACCGCGTAGGGGCTTGAAGGCAACCTAACTCGGCAACACCTTCGCACCTGCACGCCAGCACCCTAGCCAGCACCCTGATTAATCAAGGCGCAAATCCACCTGCGCTTTGGCAGTAATGCCCAAAATACGCCAAAACACAGCCAGCAAACGGTGCACATGGATAAAGCGCACCTCACGCTGCGCGCTTTCACTTTGGTTGATAAGCCAATTGAGCAACTCGGCGCTGGCGGAATAATCCATGCGGTCAAGCTGCAAACAGTCAATCACACACGGCCCGCCTGTGTTTTGCGCCTCTATCGCCCTTAAAACTGGCTGTATGCTGCCTGCCATTTCGCCTTGCCACTGAAACGGATGGGTGCTGTTACTGCCAGCGCCAGCATGCGGCAAATCCATGTCCGAGTCTTCATCCATCAACAGGCTCACAACCGAGTCGGCGTTGAAGAACTGGCAGCGCACAGGCTCCCAAGGCGGGGGCGACTGCTCCATCGCCACACAGTACTTGAGCGACAAAGCCTCAAACTTGGCTTTGCCATACATTAAACGCACCATCTCCAGGCGCAGCAGCCACAGCAATACGCCTGCTGACCTGCTCGCGCCCTGCAACTGCCGCTCACAGCACTCCATAAAGTGCTCGGCACCCCACATCAGCACTTCCACCCTGCTGCCAATCAAGTCGTGGAGTTGGTCTAGCAATGGCTCCAAGGCATCATCCAAAATGGTTTGCAGCGGACGCCAGTCAAGCAAAACCTGCTTGGGTTTTTGTACCACCATCTGCGAGCGCAGCAGCATCACATCATTGAGCCCCAGCTTTGCGGGCGCACACCAGCTACTTTGCTCGTTTTCGCTTACGGCGTGATGCGAGCCAAACGAGCTCAGTATGCGCGTTGCCTGCACCCTGTCAGCAGCCCGATATTGGGGCGCAGAGCGCTCAAAATACTGCACCAGCTCAATAGAAGCATTTTCAAACTCGTCTTCCTGGCGGCTGGCGCGGTACAAATCAAGCAGCGCCAGCAGTGCATCTGGCTCGCTTTTGTACTTTTGCTTGGCTAGCGCAATTGAGGCATCAACCACCAAGCGCAACTGCGCACGTGCCTCATCATCGCGCTTTTGCGCAAACAAAATCGCTGGCTCATTGAGGCCTTCGGGCAAGTTTTCCACGCTGCCAGGCGTATAGGCAGCCGCTTCAATGCCGTGCTGGTTGATTTGCTGAATGGCAGCGTCAAGCTCCTGCGTTTCAGCCATGAGGTGCTCGTCTTCTGCCGATAGCGGCACTTGCCGCCTGTTGTCTTCTTGGGCTGCAACAGCTTGTTTTTCACTTGCTGGCTGTGCTTGGAAATCAGCATGCAACTGCGTAGGCGGGTTTTCATAGGTAAACGGCAAATCGCCTGCTTGCTGTGCGTCAGGCAAATCAACGCTTTCGCCTGTGCCGTTGGCGTAAGCGCTGTCGCGCATGGGGCGAAATTCGCCTTGCTGCAACTCACCCTGCTGCAAATCGCCTGCCTGCACAGATTGCTCAGGCTGGGTATCTTGCTCTACTGCCAATGCTGCTGATGCTGATGCTGATGCGCTTGCCTGATTAGGCTGGGCAGGTTTTGCAAACAGCGCAGTGTCAAAAACAATTTCGTCAAACTGATCGGATTGCGCTGGCGTAAAAGCCAAGGCAGGCGCATCATCAAACATGATTTGCGTTTTTGGCGTATTCGCATCAGCATCATCGCTGCTGGCTTGCTTGAGGTCTGGTATTGCGGCAGGGTTGTCTTTTTCGTGCGCCCACCACTGCTTGGTCATTTGCTGCTCAACCTTGTCAATCCGATTGACATCGAATTTATCGGCAATATTTGCGTTTTTTTGTGTGGCTGGCGTTGTCAGGCTGGGCGCAGGCAAGGCTACGCCTGAGGGTGGCACACTGTCCAAATAGGTTTGCAAACCTTCAATACGCGCACCAGCCCGAATTTGCCGCAGCATGGCAAATTCTTTTTCCCGTATGCTGCGGTTGCGCTTGCGCCTTTGGCGCTGAATCTGGAGCAGCTCGGATTGACTAAGAGCGCCCGTTTCACCCTTGGCGGCGGCTGCTGCAGGCTTTGCGGTGTGCAAATCAGGATGCGCCTGCCCACCATCCAGTGCAGCCCAGTTGGTAGTGGGGTTGGTAACGAAGCGGGCCAGTTTGCCCAGGAAAGTTTTTTGATCAGACTGAGCCATACAACAATAAATAAGCAGCGCACATTTTTACAAACAAAGCACTGTGGGCGTAAAACTCTCAGTTTATCAACTATTGGATTTACTCATCCCCAAACTTATCAATCTCCAAACAACTTTTGCTTCATTTCACGGCGCTGCTGTGCTTCTAGCGAGAGTGATGCCGTGGGACGTGCCAGCAACCGTGCTACGCCAATGGGCTCGCCTGTTTCGTTGCAATAACCGTATTCGCCTTCGTCGATTTGCTGGATGGATTGCTCGATTTTCTTGAGCAGTTTGCGCTCGCGGTCGCGGGTGCGTAGCTCAAGTGCGTGCTCCTCTTCGATGGTGGCGCGGTCGACGGGGTCGGGCACGACTACGGCGTCTTCACGCAAGTGCTCGGCGGTTTCGCCTGCATTTTCCAGAATTTCGTCGCGAAGCAATTGCAGCTTGTGTTTGAAAAAAGCCATTTGTGCATCGTTCATGTACTCTGCCTCGGGCATGGAGAGCACTTCTGCGTCGCTGAGTTCGTGCGGGGCTTTTTTCTTCCAGTTATTGGCTAACTTGGGGTCTTTTTGCATGAATGCGTGTGTGACTTTCTGATTGCTATTTCCGCCAGCAACCGCAGCAGTTTTGCTGCCTGTTGCTTTGGAAGAGGCAGAATGGCTCGCCGTTTTTTTCAGAGATGTGGATGCCATTGCGTACTCCTTCAGTTCAATGCGTGACAAAAATAAATTGCCTGCTGGTTTTACTGCATCAAAATGCAGGCAATATGCCTTAAAACCAGCGAATATAGCCAGATTGGTTCAGGTGCCATATCCTGATCTTGCGCTAAAGAGCGGAGATTCTAGGCTATTTATCTGACAAATTGCAATTTTTTGCTTTATATGAGGCATTGCCTGAGTCCTTGTTCCAAAATTTCTCTGGGCAATTCCACGCCGATAAATACCATTTTGCTGATGCGCGGCTCGTGCTCGCTCCATTTGGGGCCCAGGTCGCTGCCCATGAGTTCGTGTACGCCTTGGAAGATGACTTTGCGGTCTGTGCCTTGCATGTCGAGTACGCCTTTGTAGCGGTACATTTTTGTGCCGTAAATTCTGACGATTGCGCCCAGAAAGTCTTCGAGTTTGGCGGGGTCAAAGGGGCGGTTGGCGCGAAAGACGAAGCTTTTTACGTCGTCGTCTTGCACATGGTGCTGCTCGCATGACGCGTTGTGATTGTGCTCATGCTCGTGCGCATGCTCGTGGCTGCATTGGCTATGGTCGTGCTTGTTGCAGCTTTGCGCGTGCGCATGCTGCTGTGCATGGTCGTGCGGGCAGCCGCAGCTATCGTGTTGGTGCGGCTGTGCGCTACAGTTCGCTGGCTGGGGTGGTTCAAGGTCTAGCTGTGCGCTGAGGTTAAAGCCGCGCACATCGAGCACTTCGGTGAGCGGCACTTCGCCAAAATGCACCATTTTTTGCTTGGCGCGCGGGTTGATGCGTGAAATACGTTGCTGCAGCGCTGCTAGTTCTGCGGGCTGCACCAGCTCGGCTTTACTGATGAATATCTGGTCGGCAAAGCCAATTTGGCGCTGCGCTTCAAGGCGCGTATCGAGCTGCTGCATGGCGTGCTTGGCATCAACCAGCGTGATGATGGCATCGAGCATGTATTGCTCGGCTACGTCATCATCCATGAAGAAGGTTTGTGCCACGGGCCCAGGGTCGGCTACGCCAGTGGTTTCAATCATGACGCGGTCAAATTGCAATGCGCCCGAGCGCCTTTTTTCGGCCAGTGTGCTGAGTGCGGCGCGTAAATCGTCGCGTATGGTGCAGCACACGCAGCCGTTGCTCATCTGGATGATTTGCTCGCTATCATCCGAAACCAGTATTTCGTTATCGATGGCTTCTTCGCCAAATTCGTTTTCGATAACGGCAATTTTCTGCCCGTGTGCTTCGGTCAATACGCGCTTGAGCAAGGTGGTTTTGCCTGCGCCTAAAAAGCCTGTGATGATGGTAACTGGAATAAGAGGTAGGGCTGACATGGCTCAATATAGTAAATTTAATCGCGTATTATGACCAAGTCGCCGCCGCTGTTTGGCTGACTGGGTGTGCTAATACAGCAATTTGCTGGCGCACATTATGCGAAAATCGCCCGTTCTGATGTACCCTGCCAACTATGACCCAGCCTACTGACGCAACTCCCGAAGGCACAACGCCTGAATCTGCCACACCCGCAGCAACACGCAAACGACCCAAGCCAGGTGAGCGCCGCAACCAGATTTTGGAAATGCTCGCGCATATGCTCGAGAAACCCAATGCCGAGCGCATTACCACGGCTACGCTGGCGGCGCGGCTTGAGGTGAGCGAAGCCGCTTTGTACCGCCACTTTGCCAGTAAAGCGCAAATGTTTGATGCGCTGCTTGAGTTCATCGAGCAGGCTATTTTTGGCCTGATTAACCAAATCAACGAGCGCGAAGAAAACCCCGCCCTGCGAGCGCCGCGCATTGTGGCCATGCTGCTGCAATTTGCTGAAAAAAACCCAGGTATGGCGCGTGTGATGGTGGGGGACGCGCTGGTGTTTGAAAACGCCCGTTTGCAGCAGCGCGTTAATCTGCTGTTTGACAAGGTTGAAAGCAGTTTGCGCCAGTGCCTGCGGCAAGCCGCGCAAGAGCAGTCATCAGCCACGCCTTCGGTTGATGCGCAGGTGGGCGCTTCGGTGCTGGCTGCCTTTGCCGTGGGGCGTATGCAGCGGTTTGTGCGCTCTGAATTCAGGCAAAAGCCCAGCGAGCATTTGGATGCTTGCTTGCAGATAATGCTTGGCAACTGATGCTTTGAAGTTGCTGCTTTAAAGTTGGCGCTTTAAAGTTTCCATTTGGAAGCCGCTGCTTTCATTTTGTGCGCCATTTTTACCTGCAAAGCCGCACAGACGGGCAAGCAGCCAGTAAAATCGGCAGCCTTACACAAGCGCCAAGCGGGCGTCGTTCAATGGTAGGACTCTTGCTTCCCAAGCAAATAACGTGGGTTCGATTCCCATCGCCCGCTCCAGCACATAGCTGCATTGCGCTTGCTTTGGCTTGCCAAAACAAGACAAGCTAAAGCAAGGCAAGCTAAAGCGCGGCAAGCAGTATTTATGCGGCTTGCGGGGCATTTTCACTCTGCAACCCGCATGTATGCTGCTTATACGGGTTTTGCGGGTTATGCAGGTTATGCGGGTTTTGCAAACGCCACCACAAGCGCAACCAACCAGCACTGCATTTTCAATGGCGCATGCGCCCTTTGCTTGCCAAATGGCCTTAGCCGCCGCGCACTTCACCCTGCCCCAGCACCACATATTTCAGCGATGTCAGCCCGGCAATGCCCACGGGGCCGCGGGCGTGGAATTTGTCGGTGCTGATGCCTATTTCAGCGCCCAAGCCATATTCAAAGCCGTCGGCAAAGCGGGTGCTGGCATTGACCATGCAGCTTGCCGAATCTACCTCGCGCAAAAAGCGCTGGGCGTGCGGGTGGCTGGTGGTAATGATGGCTTCGGTGTGGTGCGATGAGTAGCGGTTGATGTGGGCGATGGCCTCATCGAGCCCATCAACTATTTTGATGCTGATGATGGGTGCCAGATACTCGCAGCCCCAATCGGCTTCGGTGGCATCAAGCACTTTGGCATTGACATTGGCAACTGCATTCACGATGGTTTTTGACTCCGCGCAGCAGCGCATTTCTACGCCTTTGGCCGCATAGATGGCAGCTATTTTTTGCAAGAACGGCACGGCTACAGCGCGTGCCACCAACAGGCTTTCGGTGGCATTGCAGGGGCTGTATTTCTGGGTTTTGGCGTTGTCGGCAATTTTTACAGCCATGTCGATATCGCACGGGTCATCTACATAGGTGTGGCAGTTGCCGTCAAGGTGCTTGATGACGGGCACTTTGGCTTCGGCGCTGATGCGCTCAATCAGCCCTTTGCCGCCGCGCGGGATGATGACATCCACATATTGCGGCATGGTAATTAGCTGGCCAACGGCAGCACGGTCGGTTGTGGGCACGAGTTGCACGGCGTGGGTGGGAAGGCCCGCAGCGGCAAGTGCTTGCTGCACCAAGGCGGCAAGCGCCTGGTTGGTGTGTATGGCTTCGCTGCCGCCGCGCAAAATGCAGGCGTTGCCTGATTTGATAGACAGGCTTGCCGCCTCAATGGTAACGTTGGGGCGGCTCTCGAAAATCATGCCAAACACGCCCAAAGGCACGCGCATTTGCCCCACGCGAATGCCACTGGGTTGCTGCGTCAGGCCGCTGATTTCGCCAATCACATCGGGCATGGCTGCCAATTGCAGGCAGCCTTCGCTTAAGGTAGCAAGTGTGGCATCGTCTAGCCGCAGGCGGTCTACCATAGGGGCGCTCAAACCTGCGGCGCTGGCTTGTGCAATGTCTTGCGCATTGGCTGCTTGCAGGGCGGTGCGCTGCTGGGGCAGCAAGGCGGCGAGGGTTTTGAGGGCTGTGTTTTTTTGCGCGGCTGTGGCTGTAGCCATGTGCGTTGCTGCCTGCCGCGCTTGAATACCCAGTGTTTGCATCAGTTCGGCGATGTTGTTTGTGCTTGTTGTCATTGGCGTGCCTGCTAAAAAGTATGGTTGCGAAAGTAGGGTCGCAAAAGTAGGTTTGCGTTGGAGATACGCCAGATTATAGGAAGGCACACGCGGCAATTAGCCGCAAGTGCTTGCCAATAAGCAGATAAGGAAACGCTGATTTATTCCAGTTCCGTATAAAAATGCAATCGCCCGCCATTGCCGCGCCGAGCTAGCCCGCGTGAAAGCGTAGGGCAGGAATCCACGGCTGCGCTTTTTATTGCAGGAAGAATCAAGCAGCTTCCTCCAAAATAAATAGCGTTGAAATAGCCTTTGTGCTGCAACAGTGCCATGCAAGCCGCTTGCCTACTTGCTTGACTGGGCAAGGCTACAAAACAGGCTGGCGAGCAAGCAACCACACGGCAAGCAGGCTTATGGCCTGCGCGGGGGTGGTTTACAGGCAGACGGGCAACTGCTGCAACTGCCTTTGCTGCACAGCCCACGGTTTTTCCATAGTTTGATATAGAGGTAGTACAGCGCAGCGGCAAGAATGGCTGCAAATACGCCCATATCCAGCACGCTCACGGCAGCGCGTTTAACGTTTGGCATGGCAACTGCGCTTGCTGCATGTGTTGCTGCCTGTGTTGCCGCTGCTTGGGCGCTGGCGGACGGCAACGCCTTTGCGGAGGCATTTGCCGCGCTGGGGCTTGGTGCTGTGCTGGTGTGGTGTGTGGTGGTGGTACTCATGCTTTGCCTGTGGTGTTTGGGGATGCGTTGGCGGTGGCGATGGCGTTTTGGCGCAGTTTGCGGCGCTGCCACCATTCTTCACCCAGCCCAATAGCCAGCAGCAGCGCCAATGCGCCCCAGTAAACGACCGACATGGCAACAATGGCGCGGGTTTGCAGCGCCGTGCCTATGGTGAATACAAGGCTGGAAACTACCAGCCCCAAAATGGTGGGAAAGATGATAGAAAACGCCATCCATTTGTACGAGCCTGTTTGCATGCGCACCATAACGGTGGTTGCCAGGCAAGGCGGGTACAGCGCGAAGAACAAAATCATGGATACAGCCAGCAGCGCTGTGCCGCCTTTGCTTTGGTTTTCGCTTTCCATGCGGCTCTCAAGCGTAACGTTTTCGTCGTCATCTTGCTGAAACAGCACGCCCAGCGTGGCTACGCTGCTTTCGCGTGCGGCAAACGAAGAGAGCAAGGCGATGTTGATTTTCCAGTCAAACCCTGCAAACTGCGTTACAGGCTCCAGACTGCGGCCTATGCTGCCCAGAAACGAGCGCTCAATCGAGGCTTCGCGCATTTCGGTGCGTATGCCTTTGCGGGCATTGACCAGTTGGCGCAAGGCGCGGTTGATTTTTTTGGCATCGGGGTCGTTTTCTTCGGGGCGGATGAAGTTGTAGAAGGTGGCGTTGCGCGCCTTGAATTTTTCGCCCGCTGCTGCTGCACCCGCTTCGCCCTGCGCGTTTAAGCGGGCGCGGGTGTAGTCGTTTTCGTAGTTGATGAGTGCGAGCAAGGCATCGGGGTTGTCGGCAAATGTTTTTTGGTAGCGGTTGTTTTGCAGCGCACGGCTGAATTTGGCTACAGCCGCCTGCCCTTCTTGCTCAAACTCTGCTTGCTGCTGCTCGGAAAGTCCCGGAAACTGCAACAGGGTAAAAACCACTACGGCTACTGCCACCACGATGGAGCCTACTTTTTTAACGTATTGCCATGTGCGCTCAAAGGCACGGCGCATAACGCCCGAAAAAGTGGGCAAATGGTAGTGTGGCAGCTCCATGACAAAAGGCGATGTTTCATGCCCGCTGAGCACGGTGTGGGTGAGCAGCTTCGATACCAACAACGCAAAGACGATGGTCATGGTTGAGATGTAGAACATCATCAGCGTTTTGTGCCCAGGGAAAAACGCCCCCAGCAGCAAGGTATAAAGCGGTATTTTTGCCATGCAGTTCATAAAGGGCACGGCAAAAATGGTGGCCATGCGCGCGCGTGTGTCGGATATGGCCTTGGTTGCCATCAGCCCTGGCACGGCGCAGCCGCCCGCAAATACGCCACCCAAAATCAATGGCAAGGTGCTTTGCCCGTGCATGCCAAAGCGGTGCAGCACCTTATCGAGCACAAAGGCAATACGCGCCATGTAGCCCGAGTCTTCCAAAATGGCGATGGTGGCAAAAAGTATCAAAAAAATCGGCACATAGTTGAGCAAAGTGTTGGCCGAATCAACCAGCCACAAGCCCATGGAGCGCGTGTACGGGTCTACCAAAAAACCTGCTTCGGGCAAAAACCCCGCTATCAGCTCGCGCGTATTGGCCAGCACGGGCCAGACGTAGGCTGCCAGCTCGTAGCCCCAAACAATGGAAACCTGGTAAATCAAAAACACTGCCATCAGCAGCACCAAGGGCGCTGCCCAGCGGTTAAGCACTACGGTATCGATGCGGTCGGTTACGGTGCGCTTGCCGCTGGCTGTTTCGTGCAGCACGCCATCATCCAGCAGGGCAACAATGCGCTGGTTGCGGCAGGCTACAACGTGGTCGCCCACTTCGAGCCCCTGCTCTTGCTCAAACGCCTGGCGCAAGCGGGCAACTTCTTGCAGCAATGCCTCTGCTTGCTCGCTTGTTTGTGTGCTAGCTTGTGTGTCTTTTTGTGTGTCTGCTTGTTGCGCATGTTTGCGAATCAGCGCAACGGCTTGCTGGTCGCCCTCCAGCAGTTTGAGCGCAAGCCAAGGCGCTGGTGCTTGCGCGGCTGCGCCTGTTTGCTGCAATTGGGCGCTTATGTGCGCGATATGCGGGCTTAAACTGCCGTAATCAACGGGGCAGGGGTTTTGCCACTGGCTGCGCTCTGGGCTGTTTGCCCAGTGGCGAATGGCGCGGCGCAACGGCTCGCGCCCGCTGCCCGTGCGCCCCACGGTGGCTACCACGGGCAAGCCCAGTTTTTTACCTAAAGCATCAACATCAATTTGCAGGCCGCGCCCTTGGGCAATGTCCATCATGTTGAGTGCCAGCACGGGCGGCAAACCCAGCTCCATCAATTGCAGCGTCAGGTGCAGGGAGCGGCGCAGGTTGCTTGCATCAATCACATCAACCACCACTTCGGGGCGCTCGTCTATCAAAAAGTCGCGCGCTACGCGCTCTTCGAGCGAAAACGATGTCAGGCTGTATGTGCCAGGCAAATCCACCGTTTCTACAGCGCCCGCCTCATCGCGGTAGATGCCGTATTTTTTATCAACCGTCACGCCAGGGTAATTGGCAACGTGCTGCCGCGCGCCTGTAAGCACGTTAAAAAGCGTGGATTTGCCAGAGTTTTGCTGGCCTGCCAAGGCAACCAACAGGCGCTTTTTCTTAGGTTGGGATTGGGGTTGGGGTTGGGGTTCTGGTGCAGTCATGGGTACGCGGCTCATTTCAAGGCTCATCTTGATATACCTCAACAGTTGCTGCCTCTTGGCGGCGCAGGCAAATGCTTGACGCGTCTAGTCGCAACTCAATCGGGTCGTTGAGCGGCGCGCTACGCACTACGCGCACAGTGACATCGGGCATCAGCCCCAAATCAAGCAGGCGCTGGCGCACGGCGCGGCTGGAGAAAAGGCGGCGAATGCGGGCGACTTGCCCGTTGGGAATATCGTTTAAGGTTTTGACTGTCATAGGTGCAGACCGCTTGAAAAGCACCAGCCCCAAAGCACGCCAAGTACGTGCACAGCGCATGGCGCATCAAGCATAAAATGCAAAAAAGAGAACGAAGAAAAACGCAGAAAAGCAAAGTACAACGGCAGATAACGAAGGATAACGCAAAATGGCACACAAATAAAAATGATTTGTATTTGCCTTGTTTGCACTTCTCTCTATAATCGCTCTGTGCTGGCAGCCATTTTGCTGTGTTTTTATCAGGCGCTGGCATGTTTCAAACAAGATTCAGTTGCATTGAATATGCATTAAATATGCGTTAATTTGTATTAACTGCCATTAAGTAAATTAAACCAATAGGAGTATTTGCGATGAAAAAATGGGCAAAAAATGTAGCCGCAATCGGCTTGGGAGCAAGCGCCTTATTTGCCAGCGTGGGCGCTTTGGCACACACGCCACTGTGCTCGTGCTACGACAGCGGCGGCGGAAAAATCATGTGCGAAGGGGGCTTTTCAGATGGCTCTTCAGCGCGTGGCGTAAAAATGCGCGTGGTTGATGCCAAAGGCACTGCACTCATCAACGGCGCTATGGACAAAAGCAGCACGTTTGAGTTTGACAAGCCCAAGGGCGCTTACAAAGTGATTTTTGATGCAGGCCCCGGCCACGCAATCACTATCGACGGCAGCAAGATTGTTCCGTAATTTTTGTTTTTTGCTTGGATGAACGTACCCGATATGAAACGCTATACCCGCACCGTGATGGCTGTTGCTGCAGCCGCTTTTGCTGCCGCAAGTCTGCCCGCACAAGCCCATTTTCAGTTGCTTTACACGCCTCAGGTTATGGTTGAAAAGCCTGGCAAGATACCTCTCAAGCTCGTTTTTGCGCACCCCATGGAAAACGGCCACATGATGGATATGGGCAAGCCCGAGCAGTTTTTTGTCATGCTCAAAGATGACAAAAAAGAAGACTTGCTGCCCACGCTGAAAGAAGTAAGCTGGCAAGGCTCTAAAAACAAAGGCAAGGCCTACAGCGCCGAGTATGGCATCAAACTCAACGGCGACTATATCTTTGCGCTGGTGCCAGAGCCTTATTTTGAAGAGAGCGAAAGCACTTACATCCAGCAAATTACCAAGTCTTATGTGAATAAAGGGGCTATGCCTACGCACTGGAGCAAGCCCGTTGGTCTGCCTACCGAAATTGTGCCGATGAACAAGCCTTACCAGAACTTTGCTGGCGGCACGTTTACAGGGCAAGTGCTCTCGCAAGGCAAGCCAGCCGCTGGGGTGGAGTGCGAAATCGAGTACATCAATACCGATGTGGACGTGAAAAACAACCGCTTTGGCAAAGGCACGAAAGGCACTGTGCCTGATAGCGCCATGGTGGCTGTGACCGATAGCAATGGCATGTTTACTTTTGGCATTCCAAAAGCTGGCGTATGGGGCTTTGCCTGCCTGGGCTCGGGCCCAGCCAAAACATACAAAGGCAAAGAGCTTTCGCAAGATGCGGTGCTGTGGATTAACGCAACACCGATGAAGTAAATGCGCGCCTAGGGCAAGCGTTTGTGCCTGCCCGCTGTCTGCACTTGAAAAAGGACATGCCTGTTTTAAGGGCATGTCCTTTTTTTATGGCGCAGCTTGCTTCAGGGGCGCACGCCTTGGCTTTGCAGGTGCATGATTTGCTCCAGCACGGGCAGCAGGTCGCCAACGGTGTCGATAACAAAATGAGCGCCCGCTGCTTTGAGCTCTTGCGTGGCTTTTTCGCGCAGTGGGCTTAACAGCTCGGCGCTGGCAGCGTCAAACTCTTGTTGTGTAAGCCCTGCCAAGCTGCCCGAGAGCGCCAGCCCCACCGTCCACATGCCTGCGTTGCGGCCTTCGGCCATGCCAGGGGCGGTGTCATCAACCTTTACGCAATGCGCTACGCTTGTGATTTTCAAATCGTGCACGCATTGCAATGCCATCCACGGGCCTGGGCGTGCGCCTGCTGGCAAGTCATCGGCACACACTACGCAGTCTGGCTCGTAGCCGTGGGCAGCGGCTGCCACCATGAGCTTTTGCATGACTTGGCGCGGGTAGCCTGTGGTAGAACCAATTTTGATGCCGCGCTGGCGCAGTTGCTCTACGGTGTTTAATGCGCCCGCAATCAAAGCCGAGTGTTCGGCTACGCGCTCGACTTGCAGGGGCAAGAAGGTTTGGTAGATGTGGTCGATATCGGCATGGCTCATGGGCTCGCCAAATTGCTTCTGCCAGCGTGCGCCAATTACGGGGTCTTGCCCCAGTGCTTCGATGTGCTGCCACTTGCCTAGCCCCATAGGGCCGCGTGCTTCGGGCAGGGAGAGCTCGAAGTTGTAGGCTTGTTTGAAGGCATCTACAAAAATTTGCGTGGGGGCGAAGGAGCCAAAATCGACGATGGTGCCTGCCCAGTCAAAAATGACGGCTTCAATAGCGGGGTGGCTGGCGTAGGCTTGGGAAAAAGTGGGTTTTTGGGTGTTCATGGTTGCTTGGTGGATGAGGTTGGGGTTGGTTGGTGGGTGAATGGCTTGTTGCAATTTCAGGGCAAAAATGCACTTTTCCCGTCGTCGCTGCACAAGCGGAAATCTGCTACTGCACCTCTTGCGAACATGGGCTCCTGCCCCACGCCTTCGCGGCGGCAGGCATTGCGCGGAAATAGCGGCATGGGGGTGGGCATTGCGCGGTTAACCCGATGTTTTGTTGCTGCGGCTGGTTGCGCAGTGCTGCAAAAATTCGGGGGCAAATGCATCGAAATAGCCCAGACGCTCGGGGCGGTGGGCGGCAATGTCGGTGTAGGGCTTTACGCCTTCAATCAGTTCGGCAATAACGCGCCCCATGCCCGCAGCAAAGGCTATGCCGCCGCCGTTGTAACCCGTGGCAAAGTACAGACCGCTGATGTGCTCTGCCTCGCCCAGCACCAGTGCGCCATCGCTCGTGTAGCACGAAGGGCCACTCATATGGTGCGCGATGCCTGTTTGCTCGAAGTGGGCAAAGTAGCGGTTGAGCTTGTCGGCGTTTTCAAGCAGGTCGTTAAAGCCATCGGGGTTGTCTGCATCAAATACGAGGCGCGACAAATCGGCGGGCAAGGTGCGTGGGTTGGCTGCTACGGCGTGCTGCTCGCGTATGCCAAAAATCAGTGCGCCTACTTCGGGGCGCGCATAAGCCTGTATTTCAGGCATAAGCACGATGGCTCCATTGCGGGCAAAGTGGGGGGCGGTTTGCGTAATCCAGTACTGGCTGCGCACGGGCGCCATAGGCAGGGCGATGCCCAAAGGCTCTGCCAGCAGGCTCGACCACGCGCCTGCTGCCACCACGATTTGGCTGGCGGGCAGATACGTGCCGTCAGCCAGCGTTACGCCTTGGGCGGCGCGGGGCTTGGTGGCTGGCTTTGTTGTTGCGCCGTCTTCTGCTTCTCCTGCTTTTGCCGCTTGCGTAGTGGCAGCGGGTGCTTCGCCTTGGTGGATGCTTGCCACTTCGCCATGCAGCAGCTTGGCACCCATGCGCGTTGCGCCGCGCAGGTAGGCGCTGGCGAGCTGGTAAGGGTCGCAATAGATTTCTTGCTCAAAAAAGAATGCCACGTCAAAGGCTTCGGGCTTGAGCCACGGCGCATGTTGCAGGGCTTGCGCTTTATCCAGCTCGCGGTGGTTGATGCCGTGCTCGGCGCAAATTTGCGCCAGCGCCTGCAAGCTGGCATGGTGCGACTGGGGCGCTACATACAAAGCGCCTGACTGGTGCCGCCCTACGTCTTCATGTTGCGTTTTCTCGAGGCGTGCGATGGCGCTGTAGGTTTCTTTGACAAGCGCAATCAGGTTGGGTTTGTCGCGCACTAGCGTAACCAGTGCTGCGGCGCGGCTGGTGGCAGCAGCAGCGGGCTGGGCGCGTTCAATGATGCAAACGCGCTCACCCATGCCGCGCAAGCCCAGCGCATAGGCCACGGCCGCACCGATGATGCCGCCGCCTACGATGATGATGTCACGCTGCATGGCTGCTGCTTTGTGCGTCAAAAACAATGCCCATTTCGCGCAAGGTATCGGTTATGGCTTGCACGACTTTTTGCATGTCGCTGCGGGTAAGTGCGCCTATGCAGCCCACGCGAAAGCTCTCTACTTGCGTGAGCTTGCCCGGGTACAGGATGAAACCACGCTCGCGCACGCGCTGGTAAAAGTCTTTGAAGTTGTAAGCCGCATGCGCTGGCGCGTGCCATGTGATGATGATGGGCGCTTGCACATCTGCTGCCAAAAAGGGTTTTAAACCAATGCTGCACAGCCCTTCGAGCAAGGTTTGGCAATTGTCTGCATAACGCTGGGCGCGTGCGGCTGTGCCGCCTTCTTCGCGGTGCTGCAACAGCGCTTCGTGCAGGGCGGCAAGCACATGGGTGGGCGGGGTAAAGCGCCATTGGGTGGTTTTTTGCATGTATGCCCACTGCTCGTACAAATCCATCGCCAGTGAGTGGCAGCGCCCTGCGCTGGCTTGCAGGCTGTCGCGGCTGGCAATGACAAAGCCCATGCCCGGCACGCCTTCAATGCACTTGCCTGATGCGGCAACAAGCGCCTCAAAAGGGGTGGTGCGGGCATCTATCTCGATTGCGCCAAATGAGCTCATGGCATCTAGCAGCAAGCGGCGGCCTTGGTGCTGCACGGCGGCGGCAATTTCGGGCAAGGGGTTGAGTATGCCTGCGCCCGTTTCGCAGTGCACCAGTGCCACATGGGTGATGCTGGTATCGGCAATTAAGGCGGCTTCTATCGCCTCGGGACTTGCGCTTTGGTCTTCTGCCACAGGCAGCTCTACCGCTTCGCGCCCCAAATATGCCAGTATTTTCAAAATGCGTTGGCAATACGCGCCGTTATTGGGCACGAGCACTTTGCCGTCTTTAGGCACGAAAGTGCCCAGCATGGCTTCAACCGAAAACGTGCCCGAGCCTTGCAGTGGCACGCACGCGTGGCTTTGTTCTGCATGGGCAATTTCGAGCAGCATTTGGCAGACTGCGCCCGTCATGCTGTTGAAAGCTGCATCCCACGAGCCCCAGTCGTGCAGCATGGCTTGCTTGGTGCGTAGCGATGTGGTCAGAGGCCCGGGGGTGAGCAAAAGCGGGTCGCGGTCGATGGCGTAAGTCATATTAAATACTTGGTTGAATAACGTTTGTTTATGCGTGTTTTATGCGCGCTTGGGGTTGCGCCATGCCTGGCGGCGTTTGAACATGAAGTGCGTTGCCAGCGAGTACACAAGGCTTACGCTGGCCGTAGTCAGCACAATCAATGAAGCCATGGCAGCCGCGGGGCCGAGTTCGCCTGCTTCATCCAAGTTCAAAATAGAAACCGATGCGGGCAGGGTTTCGGTCGAGTACAGAAACACCAGCGCCGATACAGTCGTCATGGCGTTGATAAACAGATAGCGCCCAATTTCCAATATGGCTGGCAGGCACACGGGCACGGTAACGCGCCACAGCGTAACTATTTGCGGCACTTTGAGCGAGGCTGACACTGCCTCAAACTCGCGGTCTATGCTTTTGAGCGCAGTTACTGCCGTCATGTGGCAAGGCGTGTAGTAGTGCACCACGTTGGCAATTACCATAATGGCAAGCGTGTGGTACAGGCCGCCCAGCGGGTTGTCAGGGTGGTTAAAAAACAAAATAGAGCCAATACCCAGCACCAGCCCCGGCACGCCCATAGGCAAAGTCACCAGCATTCTTGCCATGTAGCCCAAGGGGCTTTTGCTGCTTTTGCCTGCTGCGGTTTTTTCGAGCAGATAGGCTGTTAAAAACACAAACGGCGTACCCAAAGCCGCCGTTAATGCGGCAATTTTCAAGCTGTTGATATAGGCTTTAAGCACGCCCGCTTCGCCCAAGCCGTAGACGTAGTGGTTAAGCGTTAGCTCCAGGTTGTAAGGCCAGAATTTAACCAGCGATGTATACACCGCCATGCCCAGAACGGCTAGCAGCACCGTGGCAAAGGCCACGCAAAACAGCAGCAGCGGCACATCGCGCCGCGCATCAGGCCGTGCACTGTAGGGCACGGAGCGCGCCGTTAGGCTGGCTTGCTGGCGCTTTTGAATCCACCAATCAGACGCATAAGCCAGTAGCACGGGCAGCAGCAGCAACACCGCCACCACCGCGCCTTGGCCAAAGTTGTGCTGGCCTACCACCTGCACATAAATCTCAACAGCGAGCACGGCAAAGTTGCCCCCAATCACCTTGGGTATGCCAAACTCGCTGACCGAATAGGCAAACACCACCATGGCGGCGCTCATCAGGCCGTATTTGGCGGCAGGAATAGTCACGGTTAAAAACCTGCGCCAGCGCGAAGCCGAAAGCGAATCAGCCGCCTCGTACAGACGCGCATCGGTTATCGACAAAGCCACCAGCAAAATCATGAACGCATGCGGAAAGCTAGAATACACGGTTGAAATAATGATGCCGATAGGCCCATACACCGACTTGGCCCCCAGCCAACTTTTCAGCACGCCTTGCGTACCAAACCATTGCACAAACGCAATGGCGCTCACCAGCGAAGGCCCCAACAGGGGCGACAAGCCAATCATCTTCCACAGCACGCGCAGCGGCACGCAAGAGCGCTGCACGGCGTAAGCCATCACAAACGCCAGCGGCACAGTCAAAACCGTCACCGTCACAGCCACCCAAAGCGTATTCCATGCCGCAGCAGCCGTGCTGGGTTCAGACAGAAAACTGGCAAACCGCTGCAAACTGAACTGGCCTTGCGCATCTTGCACGCTGCCCAGCAGCAAAGTGCCCAGCGGCAACAACAGAAAAACGCACAGCAGCAAACATGCAGCAGCCAGCAATATATGCGGCAGCAGCCACGCATGCGATTTGCGCACGGGCAGGGGAGCAGGCGCTGGCGCGGGTTGCACGCGGCTTAAATCAGAAGGTGCGGGCGTGCTCACAAGGCCTCCGCAATCGGCTGCAGGCTGCTGGGCGGTATGGATACATGCAACGTTTGCCCAGGCTTGCAATTGCGCCCGTCCAAACCATTGGCGGCAACTTGCGCCACCAGCGTTTGCCCGCTGGCACCAAACGGCTCAAGCATCAGCAACGAAAACGCGCCCAAAAACTCTTGCTTGAGCACCTTGGCAAAAAAAGTATTTTCCTGCTCATCTGCCACCACGCCTGCCGACTCCAGCCGCAAAGCCAACGGCGCTTGCACATGCACATGCACATCTTCAGGGCGCACAAAGTAATAACGCGGCTGCGCCTTGGCAGCATCAGCAGCGCCGTGCGCTTGTGGCTTGGGCTGCACTGCCTGCTCGGCTTGCATCGGCGCAGCTTGTGTCTGTTCTGCTTGCGTCTGCTCTGCTTGTGTCTGCACGGCTTGTGCAGGCGGCTGGCTGCGCAATTGCAGCTTGCCAACTTGCAAATACTGCCCGTCTACATGGCTGGCCTCAATCACATTGGCGCGGCCTATGAAGCTGGCTACAAACTTGCTGCGTGGCTGCTGGTAAATTTCTTGCGGCGTGCCCACTTGCTGCACCGCGCCTTTGTTCATCACCACAATGCGGTCGGCCATGGCCAGCGCTTCTTCCTGGTCGTGCGTCACCATGATGGTTGTAATGCCCAACTGGGTTTGCAGCGCCTTGATTTCAGAGCGCAAACGCACACGCTCAATCGCATCGAGCGCCGAAAGTGGCTCATCCAGCAGCAACAAATCAGGCGCAGTAGCCAGCGCCCGCGCCAAGGCAATGCGCTGCTGCTGCCCACCAGAAAGCTGCGCGGGATACATCGGCTCTTTGCCTGGCAGCCCCACCAAAGTAAGCAACTCCGCCACACGCTGGCGAATTTTGGCTTTTGGCACATACTGGCTGCGCAGCCCGTAAGCCACGTTATCTTCCACCGTCAAATTGGGAAACAGGGCATAAGACTGAAACACAATGCCATAGTCGCGCTGCGCTGGCGGCAAGCGCGAAATATCACGCCCAGCCTGCACAATGCGCCCACGGCTTTGCTGCTCCAGCCCCGCAATAATGCGCAGCAACGTAGTCTTGCCGCAGCCCGAAGGCCCCAGCAGCACCAAAAACTCGCCACGCTCGACCGTCAAGTCGATATGCTCAAGCGCCACAAACGCACCAAACTGCTTGCGCACGCCTTCAATCACCAAATGGGACATAACATTTTCCGTTGTGCAAAAGCAGCCCTGCACACGTATGCATCAGGCTGCTTAAGACTTTTTTGACTTACTTGGTTTGCGGCTCAGACTTGGCGGCAAAGCGTTTTTGCCACTCGGCCAAAATAGTCTGGCGGTTTTTGGCAATCCACTTGAAATCGTTCTTTACCAAACGCTTTTCATAATCTGCTGGCACGTGCGGCAAACGTGTGGCAATGCCTGGAATCGCCACAACGGCAAAGTTCTTGGCATACAGCATATTGGCCTCGCGGCTGGCAGACCAGTCAGCCAGCTTTTTGGCAGCATCCAGCTTCGGCGTGCCTTTCACAATGGCGGTAGCTTCCAAATCCCAGCCCAGCCCCTCTTTGGGGTACACCACATCAATCGGCGCACCTTGGCTGCGCGTAGTATTGGCGCGGTACTCAAACGAAATGCCTACAGGAAACTCGCCCGCGCCAGCCATCTTGCAAGGCTTGGAGCCAGAGTGCGTATACACGGCGATGTTGTCATGCAGCTTGGTCATATAGTCCCAGCCGCCCTTCTCGCCAAACACCTGCAGCCAGGCAGTCACGTCAAAAAAGCCCGTGCCTGAAGAGTTGGGGTTAGGCATCACAATCTTGCCCTTGAACTCGGGGCGCAGCAAGTCTTTCCAGCTTTCAATTTTGGGCAGCTTTTGCTTTTGCATTTCAACCGTGTTGTAGCAAACAGCAGCGCCCCAAATATCCATACCCACCCAGTTGGGTGTCGCAGCCGTATCGCGGTAGCGTGCATCAATCTCTTTCAAGTTGGCAGGCGCATAGGGCTGCAACATCTTCTCACCCTCAAACAGCACCATGCTCGATGCTGCCACGCCCATAATCACATCAGCCACAGGCTTGGTCTTTTCAGCCAGCAGCTTGGCGGTGATGATGCCCGTGGAGTCGCGCGTCCACTTGATTTCAATATCAGGGTAGCTCTTGTTGAACGACTCCTGATAAGCCTTGAGCTGGTCAGTCTCAAGCGCGGTATACACATTCAAAACAGTCTTTTGGGCATAAGCCGAAGCGGCCAGAGCCGACAAAGTGGCTACAACAGCCAAGCGGGAAAAACGAAAGCGCGTCATAAATTTGCTCCAGAAAAATGAAGAAACTCCATCAAACTGCCAGCATCGACTTCAATGACGCAGATGCAACCTGAGAGTTACCTCGCATTCTGACTAGCGAATATTTCAACACCTTGACAGTTTCATGGCAGAACTGTCATTTTTCGTTTTCCCGAATTTTTCCAAACAAACACGTGCGCAAAGTGGCACGCCAAAAGGCACGCGAAGGATGGGGGGAGAGCAGTTGGCGCAAGCCTTTAAAGAAAGGCGCACGCAAGAAAAGCGTGCAAGAAGAAAAGCTGCAAAAAGACAAGCGGCAAAAATAAAAACCGCAAAAGAAAAGGGTGTCACTTTTTACAGTGACACCCTTTGAAAATATTCTGGCTCCTCAACCTGGGCTCGAACCAGGGACCTACGGATTAACAG
>JAGONG010000073.1 GCA_017993135.1 Allobrachymonas sp. | reverse complement strand
CTGGTGCCGCCAATCATGTAGCGGATGTGGTCTTTGGCCAAATCGTCGTGCGTGAGGTCGATAGCGGCAAAGCCTTGCGCATTGAGCTGGCTGGTGATGGTGGCACTTTCGCCCTTGCCTTGCGTGCTTAAGCCCACAAAAACGTGCGCTTGCTCGCTGCTGCTAAAGCGGTAGCTGAACTCGGTTACGCTGCGCGGCACACCGCCCAGCGAGCCAATGAGTGAGCACAGGCGGCGAAAGCTGCCACGCTCCTCGGGGATGGTGATGGCAAACAGCCCTTCGCGCTCTTCGCCCACGTCGGCGCGCTCGGCTACGAAGCGCAGGCGGTCAAAGTTCATATTGGCGCCGCACAAAATCGCGGCAAAGGTTTTGCCTTGGCAGCCGTGCTCGGCTACATACTGCTTAATCGCCGCCACAGCCAAAGCGCCCGCTGGCTCCACAATGCTGCGGGTATCGACAAAAATATCTTTGATTGCCGCGCACACCGCGTCGGTATTGACCGTAACAAATTCATCAACCAATTCTTTGCTGATGCGGAAAGTCTCCTCGCCCACCAGTTTGACTGCCGTGCCGTCTGAAAACAAGCCCACATCGGGCAAGCTCACGCGCTCGCCTGCGCGTACCGACTGAATCATGGCGTCTGAATCGTTCATCTGCACGCCAATAACCTTAACGCCAGGGCGCACAGCCTTGATGTAATTGGCTACGCCAGAAATCAAGCCGCCGCCGCCAATGGCTACAAACACCGCATCAAGCTGTTTGGAAGGTAGCTCTTGCAACTGGCGCAAAATCTCCATCGCGATAGTGCCTTGGCCGGCAATTACGTCGGGGTCGTCAAAGGGGTGAATAAAGGTAAGCCCCTGCTCGGCTTGCAATTGAACGGCGTGGGCATAGGCATCACTATAGCTTTCACCAGCCAGCACAACTTCGCCGCCCAGCGCTTTTACCGCGTCAATTTTGAGTTGCGGCGTGGTCGTGGGCATCACAATGACTGCCCGCGTGCCCAACTCGCGCCCGCTTAATGCCACGCCTTGCGCGTGGTTGCCAGCAGATGCGCAAATCACCCCTTTATGCAACTGCCCAGGCGTGAGCTGCGCCATTTTGTTATAAGCCCCGCGCAGTTTGAAGCTAAATACGGGCTGCTGGTCTTCGCGCTTGAGCAGCACCGTGTTGCCCAGCTTTTGCCCCAGCACCTTGGCCACATCCAGCGGCGACTCTTTGGCCACATCATATACGCGGGCGTTGAGGATTTTTTTCAGATAGTCGTCTGGGGTGAGTGCGGCAGCTTGTGCCATGCCTGCGGGCTGTGATGGTGTCATGGTATGAGAAGGGGTGTGGGTCGGTTCAGTTTTTGTCTTTGGGCTTATGAATACAAAAGACAGCCCGCGAGCCCTGACGTGTTGCCAAAGCCACAAACTGTCTTGTGTACAAAACTGAACGATTTTACTGGACGGCAGCCCGCATCACAAGCCGCCGCCCAGTTGCCCGAAGGCAAACAAAGCAGATTTATTTGTAAATATTCTCGGCTTTGGTTTCTTTCAGCAAGAAAGATGCAACTACGGTAATGCCCAAAACAACAGGCATCCAGCTAAATGCAGACACGTAATCGGCAAACGTAGGATTTTCGCCAACCTTTGCCATTGCCTTGCCAATAATCACGGGGAAGATAGCGCCAGCAGCAAAAGCAAATGTGTTTACAAAGGCAGTAGACATACCTGCAACGCGCGGGTCGTTATATTCCTTGGCCAGTGTCCAAGTCAGAATCAGCGCACAAGTGCCCACACCCATCAGGAACATGAATGGATAGTACATGGACGATGGAATGTCTACATACAGGAACAAAATCCATGTCAGCAGGTAAATGCTGGTCAGCGCAATCATGACGCCCTTGCGGTTGCGCAGTTTGTCAGAAATGCTACCCACAAACGTGCCAACCACAGCCACAGCCAGCAGCAGCACCAGGTTGCCGTTAGCAGCAGTAGCCGCATCTACGTTGAACTTTGCCTTGAGCAAAGACACACCCCAGGCGCTTGAGAAGGTGATGTAAGCGCCCATCAAGCCAGCAATGATGACGGTAGTTAGCCAAGTCAGCGGGTTGGATGCAATAGTTTTTAGCGACTTGCCAATGCTGATTTTGGTTGCGGCAGCTTTTACTTCGCGGCCTTCAATTTCGGCAATAGTAGGCAAGCCCATATCGCGTGGCGAGCTTTTAACAAATGCAATTACCAGCAAGAACAGCAGCACCGAAATAATGCCTACGGCGATAAAGGAGTTTCTCCAGCCAACTGCGCCCAGCAAAAACAGCAAGGGTGTTTGCGCTGCAATGCCGCCCAGGTTGCCAAATACGCCTGTCAAGCCAGTGAGCATGCCAAAGTTGCGGGGGTAAAACCATTGGGTTTGGATAACCAAAATGGGAATAAACACCACCGCTACGCCTGCGCCCACAACGGCGCGGCCAATGTAGGCCACGGTAATGGTTGGAGCAAAGGCAAAAATCAGCGAGCCCAGTGCTGCCACCAGCATGCCGCCTGCTACGGTTTTTTTCGCACCGAGCGCGTCAGCCAAAATACCTGCTGGCAACTGCATCAAGGTGTAGGTATAGAAATAACATGCCGCCAATACGGAAAACTCGGCTGGCCCAATATCAAATGCCTTTTGCAGGTCGCTTCTCATCACGCCTGCTGCCATGCGGTGGAAGAATACGAAAAAGTAGCACAGCGCCAAGATTCCATAAACGACCCAGCGATAGTTTTCGACTTTTTTAACGCTTTCTGCGCTTACCGCTACAGATTTTTCACTCATACCATCTCCTTGTTATTGAGCAATTCCGAAATGCATCAGCAATTCAGCATGGAACCTTCCAACACTCTGAGCCGTTGATGTCTCGCGTTTTCTACGAGAACGTTTCACGCGGCTGGCAAAGCACAAAAATTTCATGTCAAATTCCTGAGGCGCAAGCCATTCAATGCATTGCTTGAACTTTGCCTGAACTTTGCTTGTGCCTTGTGTGGCAACTACCTTGCGTAGGTTTATTGCCGCAGCGGCTCATATTAGTCGAAAGCAAATGCTTCAATTCGTTTTTTACAATAAATTTTCCGCGTATTTTCCCTAGGTATAAAGTGACTACGAAAGTTTTAATTAAAGCGAATTTTTTAAGCAAATTTTCGAACTTGGGACGGCGCTTATTTGTTTGATGCTTGAAGCTACACGGATGAAGCCAGATGAATGAAGCCGCATGAATGAAGCCACATGAATGAAGCTGCATGGCTACGCCCAAAACGACAAAACGCCCCTGCTTTCTTGTGCGGGGGCGTTTTGCTTTAGGGGCTTGCGGTTTAATGCCCTGTTTGCTTGGGGCGCGTTGCGCAATCGAAGCGCAATCGAAGCGCAATCGAAGCGCAATCAAGGCGCAATCACAGTGCAATCAACTGCATAGCCAAGGGCAGATTAGCCCAGTCGTTCCAGTTGCGCCAGTTGCTCTTGCACCTTGGCCAGCGTTGCGCCAAATTCGGCCACGCGCTTTTGCTCTTGCTCAATCACGGCGGGCGGGGCTTTGGCTACGAAGGCCTGGTTGGTGAGTTTGCCTTGGGCTTTGTCGATTTCGGCTTGCAGGCGGGCGGCTTCTTTGGTGAGGCGGGCGCGTTCGGCGTCTTTGTCTATTTCCATAAAGAGCGCCAATTTGGCCTCGCCTGCTACGGCTACGGGTGCGGCTTGGGCGGCGGCTTGCCATTGTGCCTCGTTGTCAAATACCTTGACTTCGGTGAGTTTGGCCAAGGCTTGCAGCACGGGGGCTGTGTGCGTAATAAAGGCAGCAGCGTCGCCCGTGGCAGAGACATACAGCGGCAGGCGCTGGGCGGGGGAGACTTGCATTTCGCCACGCAGGTTGCGGCAAGCGTCCACAAGCTGCTTGAGTTGCGCCATGTGGCTTTCGGCGGCTTCGTCGATTTTTTCGCTTTGGCTGGTGGGGTACTCGGCAATGCTGATGGAGTCGCCTGCTTTTCCAGCTACTGGAGCAACTTTCTGCCAGAGTTCTTCGGTAATGAAGGGGATGACGGGGTGCGCCAGCCGCAAGATGGCCTCAAGCACGCGGATGAGCGTGTGGCGTGTGCCGCGTTGCTGTGCTGCGTTGCCCGTTTGGATTTGCACTTTGGCAATTTCCAGATACCAATCGCAAAACTCGTTCCAGACAAAGTCGTAAATGGCATTGGCTACGTTGTCTAAACGGTAGTCGGCAAAGCCTTGCGCCACTTCAGCTTCAACGCGCTGCAAGCGGCTGACTATCCAGCGGTCGATGGGGGTGAAGGTGCTGGCTGCTGTGTCGCCAGCGTTATTGCTTGTGCCGCAATTATTTGTAGCGCAATCGTGGCCTTCGCAGTTCATCAGCACAAAGCGGGTGGCGTTCCAGAGCTTGTTGCAGAAGTTGCGGTAGCCTTCGCAGCGTTTGCTGTCGAAGTTGATGCTGCGCCCAAGGCTTGCCAGCGCGGCAAAGGTAAAGCGCAGTGCGTCTGCGCCGTAGGCGGGTATGCCTTGGGGGAATTCTTTTTCGGTGTCTTTGCGCACCCGTGGGGCTGTTTCGGGCTTGCGCAGGCCTGTGCAGCGTTTATCCAGCAAGGGGGCAAGCTCTATGCCGTCAATCAAATCTACGGGGTCGAGCACATTGCCTTCAGACTTGCTCATTTTCTTGCCTTGCGCGTCACGCACCAGCCCGTGGATGTACACGTGCTTGAACGGTACGCGGCCTGTGAAGTGGGTGGTCATCATAATCATGCGTGCCACCCAGAAGAAGATGATGTCGTAACCAGTCACCAGCACGCTGCTGGGTAGATACAAATCGTAGTCTTTGGTGGGGCTTGCGTCTTGCAGGGCGGCAGGCCAGCCCAGACTGCTAAAGGGCACGAGTGCCGATGAGTACCATGTATCAAGCACGTCGGCATCGCGGGTGATTTTTACGCCTGCGCCTGCTTGCGCTTGTGCGTCAGCTTCGTTGCGGGCAACGTAGATGTTGCCTGCTTCGTCATACCAAGCTGGGATTTGGTGCCCCCACCACAACTGGCGGCTGATGCACCAGTCTTGGATATTGTTCATCCACTGGTTGTAGGTATTGACCCAGTTCTCGGGCACGAACTTGACTGCGCCAGATTCCACCGCATCAATGGCTTTTTGCGCAATGCTTTTGCCTGCACCAACGCCTGTTTCGGGCACTTTGTTCATGGCGACAAACCACTGGTCGGTGAGCATGGGCTCAACCACTTGCCCCGTGCGGGCGCAGCGCGGCACCATGAGTTTGTGCTTTTTGGTCTCAATCAGTGCGCCCTGCTCTTGCAGGTCTTTCACCACGGCTTTACGCGCTACAAAGCGGTCCATGC
>JAGONG010000006.1:24388-44192 GCA_017993135.1 Allobrachymonas sp. | reverse complement strand
CTGCGGCGGCGCTCTAGCAGGTAGCTGATGGCGTGTTGCTCAAGCATGATTTGGCGGTTGGCCTGTGGGTGCTGCATGGCAAAGTGGGCTACGGGCGCGGCTGCGGGTGGCGCAATTTGGCGGGTGTGGGGTGTTGGCTGGTTTTGTGTTTGCGGGTTAAGCGGTGCGCTCCAGTCGAGTTGCAGTTGGCAGTGGTTGGCGGGGCTTGGTTTGTTTTGTTTGCCGCCCTGCTCGCTGCCGACTTGCTTGCTGCTGCTTTGGTCTGGCTGGGTGGCTGTGGGGAGTGGGCGCATGTATGCGGGTTAGTTTTGTGCGTTGGGGGTGGTGCTGGGGGTGTTGGGTGTGTTGGATGGTGTTTCTGCTGCGGTAGCGGTGTTTTGTTCTTGTTCTTGCTGCGCCAGTAAGAAGCGGGCAAATGCCAGCAGGTCGGCGTGAATGTGGGCGTGGGGTGGCAAGCTGCTTTGTGGTTTGCGTGTGCGCCAAGATTCGCCTTCGCCTGTGCATACCAGGTGGGGTATGCAGCCTGCCTGGGTTGCGGCTTGGAGGTCGCGCAAGGCATCGCCTACGACGTGGATCGAGGCCAGTTCTACGCCGTAGCGCTCGGCGATTTGCAGCAGCAGGCCTGGTAGCGGTTTGTGGCAGTCGCAGCCGTCATCGGCGCTGTGGGGGCAGAAGAATACGGCATCTACGCGCGCGCCTGCGGCGGCGAGTTGCTGGTGCATGACGGTGTGGATGGCGTTGAGGGCTGCCATGTCCATTACGCCGCGCCCTAGCCCTGGCTGGTTGCTGGCTACTACGACGTGCCAGCCTGCGCGGTTGAGCAGGGCTACTGCCTCTAGTGAGCCTGGTATGGCTTCAAACTCTTCGGGCGATTTGATGTAGCCTTCGCGGTAGGTGTTGAGGGTGCCATCGCGGTCGATTACGACGAGTTTGAGTGCGTTTTTGGTGCGAAGCATGGGGCTTTCGGTTGGGGTTTTATGCTGTGGTTTGGGGGCTGGGTGTGGTTAGGCTGCCAGGCGCGATAGGTCAGCTACGCGGTTCATGGCTTGGTGCAGCATTTTGAGCAGGCCTTGGCGGTTGAGGCGCAAGTCGAGTTGTTCGGCATTGACCATGACATCGGCAAAAAACGCATCTACCGCATCGCGTAGCGCGGCCAGTGTTTGCAGCGATTCGGTGTAGCGGCCTGCCTCGAAGTGGCTGTTGGCTTGCGGCAGCACTTGGAGCATGGCTGCGTGCAGGGCGCATTCGGCTGGGGCTTGCAGCAAGACGGGGCTGACGTGGGCATCTATTGCGCCTTCGGTTTCGGCTTTTTTCAAGATATTGGCTATACGCTTGTTGGCTGCGGCGAGCGCGGGGGCTTCGGGCAGGGCGGCAAAGGTGCGCACGGCTTGCAGGCGGCGGGCTATGTCGCCCAAGTGCCCCAGTGGCAGGGCCAGCACGGCATCGGCTTCTTGGGCGCTGTAGCCTTGCTCGCGCAAGTTGGTGGCTATGCGCTCGGTGATGAAGGCGAGGAGCTTGGGCGCGGTGTCTTGCAGGAGGCGGCGCGGGGCAAATGGCTCGGCGCTGGCGCTGGTTTGCTGGTTGAAAAATGCCAGTTGCAGGGCTTCGTCGTTGTGCGCGGCTATGGCTGCTTCGATGAGTGCGGGCAGTTGCAGGGGCAGGTTTTTTTCGCCCAGTATGCGGATGATGCCTAGCGCGTGGCGGCGCAGGGCGAAGGGGTCGCGGTCGCCTGTGGGCAGGTTGCCTATGCCAAACATGCCTGCCAGTGTTTCGAGTTTGTCGGCCAGTGCCAGTACGGTGCCTGTGTGGTTGCGCGGCAGTGCGTCGCCAGCAAAGCGGGGTTTGTAGTGGTCTTCAATGGCTATGGCTACGCCGTCGCGCAGGCCTTCGTGGCGGGCGTAGTAGTTGCCCATGATGCCTTGCAGCTCGGGAAATTCGCCCACCATGTCGGTGAGCAAGTCGGCTTTGGCTAGTTGTGCGGCTTGTTGTACTTTGCTGTCGAGCACGGCAAATTCGTCTTTGGCTTCAACGGTAAAGGGCACTTGCGCCATGCTGAGTTGCTGCACAACGCTGTGGGCAATGTGGCGCACGCGCTCGCTGCGCTCGGCTTGTGTGCCAAGTTTGTTGTGGTAGACCACTTTGGCCAGCTCGGGCAGACGGCTTTGCAGGGTTTTTTTGCGGTCTTGGTCGTAGAAGAATTTGGCATCGGCCAAGCGCGGGCGTATGACGCGCTCGTTGCCTCCTATGACGGCGCTTGTGTCTGCGGGGCTGATGTTGCTGACGACTAAAAAGCGGTTGGTGAGTTTGCCTTCTTTGCCTGCTGTGGTGTCAAGCAGCGGGAAGTATTTCTGGTTGGCCTTCATGGTGAGAATCAGGCACTCTTGCGGCACTTGCAGGTACTCTGGCTCAAACTGGCAGAGCAGCACGCAGGGGCGCTCTACGAGTGCGGTGACTTCATCGAGCAAAGCTTCGTCTTCAACAGGCTGGCAGTTATCGCCCGCTTGTGCGGCAGCGGCTTGCAATTGGGCTGCAATTTCGGCGCGGCGCTCGGTAAATGAGGCGATGACTGCGCCTTGCTCGCGCAGGGTGGCAGCGTAGCTGTCGGCATCGGCAATGGCGATGGGGTCGGTCTGTGCTTCAAAGCGGTGGCCACGGGTGCTGTTGCCAGCTTGCAGGCCAAGTGCTTGAACGGGTACAACTGTTTTGCCATGCAGCGCTACCAGCCCATGCGCGGGGCGCACAAATTGCACGCTGCTCCAGCCTGGCAGCTCGCAGCCGCTTTCAAGCTGGTAGGTCATGACTTTGGGTATGGGCAGTTTGGCTATGGTTTCGTCTAGTGCTTTTTGCAAGCCCGCATCAAGGGCTATGCCGTCTTGCACGCTTTCGTAGATGAGGGCTTCGGCTTTGCCGTCGTGCTGGCGCTTGAGGCTGGCTATTGCATCGGCAGGAGCGCCCAGTGCCGCGAGTTTTTTAAGCAGGGCTGGTGTGGCGTTGCCAGCGGCATCAAGCCCTACGGCTACGGGCATGAGTTTTTGGGAGATGGGTTTGTCGGCTGCTTTGGCGGCTACGTGGGTGATGTGCGCGGCTAGCCTGCGCGGGCTGGCGTAGGGGGTGATTACGCTGTCGGGCGCAGCCAAGCCTTGCGCGGCTAATGATGCGGCTAGCCCGCTGGCGAAGGCATCGCCGAGCTTTTGCAGGGCTTTGGGGGGGAGTTCTTCAACGAAGAGTTCGACAAGGAGGTTTTGCTGTGTCATGCTTGCTGTTCCTGTTGGGTGCTGCTTTTTGGTGCTGCTATTTGGTGCTGCTATTTGGTGCTGGTGTGTGATTGGCAGGCTGCAAATTTGCGAAACACACAAATGCAGCGTGCAAGAAAGATCAATCAGACAGCTTTTTTGTCTTCAGTTTTTGGCATTTGCGCCACCCACTCGCGCGGTGCAAGCGGAAAGCCCAGCCGCTCGCGGCTCTCGAAATAGCTTTGCGCTACGGCGCGCGCCAGGTTGCGTATGCGGCCTATGTAGGCGGCGCGTTCGGTTACGCTGATTGCACCACGCGCATCAAGCAGGTTAAAGCTGTGCGCGGCTTTAAGCACTTGCTCGTAAGCGGGCAGCGCCAGTTGCTCGGCCATGAGGTGCTGCGCTTGCTGCTCGTGCGCGGCAAAGGCGGTAAATAGAAAGTCGGCATCTGAGTGTTCGAAGTTATAGGTGCTTTGCTCTACTTCGTTTTGGTGGTACACATCGCCATAGCTCAGACCATCGGTCCATTGCAGGTTGTAGACGTTATCTACCCCTTGCAGGTACATGGCCAGGCGCTCTAGCCCGTAGGTGATTTCGCCTGTGGCGGGCTTGCAGTTGATGCCGCCTACTTGCTGGAAATAGGTAAATTGCGTGACTTCCATGCCGTTGAGCCACACCTCCCAGCCCAGCCCCCAAGCGCCCAGCGTGGGGTTTTCCCAGTCGTCTTCTACGAAACGGATGTCGTTTTGCTTCAAATCAAAGCCCAGTGCTTCAAGGCTGCCCAAATACAACTCCAGAATGTTGGCTGGTGCGGGCTTGAGCACAACCTGAAACTGGTAGTAGTGCTGCAAGCGGTTGGGGTTGTTGCCATAGCGCCCGTCTTTTGGGCGGCGGCTGGGCTGCACATAGGCTGCCTTCCACGGCTCGGGGCCTATGGCGCGTAAAAAAGTGGCAGTGTGGCTGGTGCCTGCGCCCACTTCCATATCGTAAGGTTGCAGCAGCGCGCAGCCTTGTTGGGCCCAGTAGTTTTGCAAGGTGAGGATGATTTGCTGAAAAGTAAGCATGGTGCTTTTTGTGCCTTGTGAATTGATTGGTGTGTATATGTAGCGCGTGTGCTTCGGTGTAGTTATGCTTGTTGCAGGGAATGATTTTAAGGGCAGAGCACCCAGACTGCCTGCGCCCTGCCCGTCTTTATCTGCGCCGCGCTTTGCGATGCGCTTGGTATACGCTTACTGTACGCTTAGTATGTACTTGTTATGCGCTTGGCATGTGCTTGCTTAATTGCTATGCCTGCGCTTGTGGCTGCAAGCTATTTTTACGCGCCTGCCAGCAGCACGCCATAGCCACGGCTGCCCCCAGCACCCACAGCGGCCACAAACCCCAGTGCGCCGCCCACTGTGCAAAAAAGGTAGTCTGCCCATCTACACCGCGCACGCTGGCATGAAGCACGCCGCGTTGCAAGCGGGGCAACTCGTGTAGCACTTGCCCTGTAGGGCTGATGACTGCCGTTGCGCCCGTATTGGTGGCACGCAGCATGGGGCGTGCCAGCTCTATAGCCCGCATGCGGCTGATGTGGCGGTGCTGGTCTATAGCCACAGTATCGCCAAACCATGCAATGTTGCTCAGATTCACCAACATGGTGGGCGCGGTGGCGGGGTCGGAAAAGCTGGCTGCCAGCTCTTCGCCAAACAAGTCTTCGTAGCAAATATTGGGCTGAATGCGCTCGCCATGCAGCAGCAAGCGCGGCTGCACCAGCGTGCCACGCTGCAAGTTGCCAAGTGGAATACGCATCATGCGTACAAACCAGCCAAACCCCGTGGGGACAAATTCGCCAAAGGGCACCAAATGGTGCTTGGCGTAGCTGTAGGCGGGTTGCGCCGACTCTGGCAGGCTCAAATCGTGCAGCGGCGCATTGCCCACCGCATGTGCGCCACCTGGCACCAGCCCCACGATGGCATTGGTAAAGCCCGCTAGCCTGTTGCCAGCGGGTATGCCAATCAAAGCGGCTTGCTTACCTGTGGCAAAGCGGTGCAGCAAGTCATCCCAATAGCCCTCGGGCAGATAGGCAGGCGGCAGGGGCAAAGCGGTTTCGGGCAGCACAATCAAATCGGGCTGTGAATCTGCGTGTGAATCTGCTTTTGGTTCAGGCTGCAAATTAACTGTTTGACTGGGCTGTGAGCCACTTTGCGAGCCATGCGGCAAAGCCTGCGCCCCATGCAGTTGCTCGCCATACCACTGCAATGCCGTTTGCACGCCGCCGTTGGGTATGAATTTTTCGTTCTGTGCGATGTTGCCTTGCAACAAGGCCACCCGCAAGGCGGGGCGTGTTGCTGGGGCACTCTGCGCCTGCGCATACGCCGCAATCTGCCCGCGTTTTAGCCAAATGCCAGCACTGCACACGCACGCTATTAACAGCACTGCCGTAATTGGCGCTGACACAACCACCCGCCAGCCATCAACCATGCGCCTGCCATATTCGCCCTGCCCTGCCTTGGCATACTTGGCTTGGCGCATGGCCTGCACCAAAGCAGCACCCGCCACATACAGCAAGCCAGAAAAAACAGCCGCAAGCGCCCCAATGCCATACACGCCCACCCAAGGCGCAAAACCAGCCAATGCGCCATCAATGTGCGCATAGCCAATCGCCCCCCAAGGAAAGCCCGTGAAAAACACTCCACGGCACAACTCGGCCAGCAGCCACAGCACCGCCCACAGTAGCACTTGCCCAGCCGCACCCAGCCCAGCCCGCGCCCAGAGCCAAACCCCGCAAGCCAAGGCATAGTACAGCGCCAAAAAAGCAGCCAGCAGCAACACTGCCAGCGCCGCCAGCACCGAAGGCAAACCGCCATACAAGTGCATAGAAACGTACAGCCACCAAAACGTAGTTGCCAGCCAAACCGTGGCAAAACACCAGCCGCGCCAAAAGCCTGCTTTGAAACGCGCCGCGCCATCTGCAATACCACCAGACACATCAGGCGCAGCCAGCGCCGCTACAGCCGCCGCCTGTGCCAGCACCTGCAACCAGCCCAGCGCTTGCCCGCCCCAAGGCCAAGCCAAGCTCCACGCCTGCAACAGCCCAGCCGTCGCAAGTGCAGCGTAGCGCACTGGGTTGCTGGCAAGGTCACGCACAAACCGGCCACACCAGCCGCGCAATCTGCTCTTTGGTGCTGTGTTTTTTTGCGCTGTGTCTTTAGGCACTGTATTTTGTGGCGCAGTATGTTTTGCCATCAGCTATCAGGCACACGCCACCGCTGGCGTGACCTTAAACCAACGCACCACACCGCCTTGGGTGTGCATCACCAAAAAGTTCAGCCCGCACAGCGTAATGTGCTCGCCGCGCCGTGGCACATGCCCCATTTCGTGGGCAATCAAGCCGCCGATGGTGTCAAACTCGTCTTCATCTTCGCTATCGCTGGGGTGAATATCCACCTCAAAATGCTCATTGATGCGCTCAATCGGCGTATCGCCACTCACGCGGAAGCTGCCATCGGCCAGATTGTAGATATCGCCTTCTTCCTCGTCGTCATCAAACTCGTCTTCGATTTCGCCCACGATTTCTTCGAGAATATCTTCAATCGTAATCAGCCCTGCCAAGCGGCCAAACTCATCAATCACCATTGCCAGATGGTTGCGCTTGGCTCTGAATTCACGCAACAAGTCATTCAAGCCTTTGGTTTCAGGCACAAACACGGGCACACGCAGCAAGGCGCGAATATTCAACTCAGGCGCACGCTGGAGCTTGAGCAAATCTTTTGCCAGCAGCACGCCAACGATGTTGTCTTTAGCGCCTTCGTACACTGGAAAGCGCGAGTGCGCCGTGTTAATCACCTCTTTCAAAATCCGCGCATAGTCCCAGCCTATATCAATCAAATCCATACGCGGGGCTGGCACCATCACATCACCCGCCGTCATATCGGCAATGCGAATAACCCCTTCGAGCATCACGCGGGTATCAGACCCGATAACGTGCCGCGTCTCGGCATGTGACAGGCTGCTGTACAACTCGGCTTGCGAGTCGGGCCCGGGGTTGATAAATTCAAGGATTTTCTGCAAAAGACTGCGCTTGTCTTCGTACCCTGAAGAGGGCACAGGCGATGGGTCACTCACGGTTTATAAAAGCACACTGCGGTGCGTAGTTGATAGAACGTTGAGCATACACAAAAATTAAGGCAATATTGCAACAAAACAGCAGATGCAGCGCAACTGGGTACGCCCAATTGCAGCCACTGCCCCAAGCCGCGCCTTTTTACATAATTGCAAGCACCGCTCTGCTGGCAATCTGGCAAGCCAGGCGGCAGGGGCTTGACACGTAGTGGATAATGGAAAACTTGCACAGCATTTTTTGCGCTGCTGCCAAACCACCTTTGGGGAGCAATACAACATGATGGTTCTTTACTCGGGCACAACCTGCCCCTTCTCGCACCGCTGCCGCTTTGTGCTGTTTGAAAAAGGCATGGATTTTGAAATCCGTGATGTAGACCTGTACAACAAGCCCGAAGACATCAACGTCATGAACCCCTATGGCCAAGTGCCTATTTTGGTAGAACGTGACCTGATTCTGTACGAATCCAACATCATCAACGAATACATTGACGAGCGCTTTCCGCACCCGCAACTCATGCCTGGCGACCCCGTTGACCGTGCCCGCGTGCGCCTGTTCCTGCTCAACTTTGAAAAAGAGCTGTTTACCCACGTATCGGCACTTGAAAACCGCAACAGCCGTGGCAACGACAAAGCGCTAGACAAATCACGCCAGCAAATCCGCGACCGCCTCACGCAACTGGCTCCTATTTTCCTGAAAAACAAATTCATGCTTGGCGAGAACTTCTCAATGCTTGATGTTGCCATCGCCCCGCTGCTATGGCGGCTTGACTACTACGGCATTGAGCTGAGCAAAAATGCTTCGCCCCTGCTCAAGTACGCCGAGCGCATTTTCTCTCGCCCTGCCTATATCGAAGCACTTACCCCATCTGAAAAAGTCATGCGCCGCTAATTAGCAAACCAGCAGCGCAATTTCAGCATCTGTTTCAGCCACAGTCGCCATGCCCAGCCCTACACCACCAGCCCTTAGCCCACTGCAACCCTATCTGATTCGTGCCTGGCACGAGTGGATGATGGATAACGGTCTGACTCCTTACATCCAAGTCAGAGTCGATAGCAGCGTGCTTGTGCCGCACGAGTTCGTTCAAGATGGCGAAATCGTGCTCAACATCAGCACCGAGGCCACTGGTGGGCTGCATCTGGGCAACGAAGAAATCCGCTTTCAGGCACGTTTCTCGGGGCGCGTGCGCGATATATCTGTGCCCATAACACGCATCGTAGCCATCTTTGCCCGCGAAAACGGGCAAGGCATGGTCTTTGAAGAAAGCGCCTTCGATAGCGATATGGATGATTTTGAATCAGACGCAAGCATCCAGCCCGAGCAAGGCCAACCCAGCAAACCTGCTGGCAGCGGCCTATCGTTGGTAGAAAAAACAAGCGCCACATCAGCAGCCCAGGATAAAACCGCCAGCACCAACGATACGCCGCCGCCCACCCCACCCAAAGGCGGCAGCAGCTTGCGCGTAGTCAAATAGCCCCTGCTGCACGCATCGGCAACAAATAGATAACCGCACAAAAACAACACCCAAACGCAAAACAGACAAGCAAATGCAGACGGGTAAAAAGCCAAGAAAAACAGCAACAAAAAAACCAGACAGCCAAAAACTGTCTGGTTTTTTATTTTCAAGCGCCAGTCGCTAAAAGCCTGTATGTAGCATGTATATGCATGCGCACAATGCTGCGCTACAAGCTAGTCAACAAACTGGCTCAAGCCTGCCCTGCAATCAGGGAATGCCATTGATTTTCACAGGCGTAACATCAAACTTGAAGTATTTGCTAGCCAGCTTTTTGTAAGTGCCATTGGCGTGAATGGTGTCAATCGCTTTGTTGAACTCTTCAGCCAATTTGGTATCGCTCTTTCTGAGCGCAAAACCAGTGCCTGGGCCAAAAATTTCTGTATCTGCTTCATAAGTCAAAGGCTTGCCTACAGTCTGATAAGACTTGCCTTGTTTGCTTTCAAGCAGACTCATAACTGCACCTGCTTCAGAAAACACTATTTTCAAACGCCCAGTTGCCAAGTCGGCAAACGCTGCCTCAATGGTTTTGTAACGCTTGATGTTGGTATCTTTATAGTGCTTGGTCAGGTAGCGATCTTGAATCGTAGCTTGCTGCACGCCTACATCAACACCCTTGAGTGCTTCTACTGTTGTATCTTGCTTGATGCCAGCTTTACCCACAAACACATTGGGGGTTGCCCAGATACGCTTGGTAAACAAAACAGCTTTCTGGCGCTCTGGAGTCACGCTCATGGATGAAGCAATAACATCGTATTTCTTAGCCAGCAAGCCAGGAATAATGCCATCCCAGGCCTGGTTGCTGAAAGTGCATTTAGCCTTCATCACTTCGCACATGGCTTTAGCCAAATCAATGTCAAAACCCACAATTTCGCCGCTAGCAGTAGTCGATTCAAATGGGGGATATGTCGCATCCGTGCCAAAACGAATAACCTGCTGTGCCGATGCGCCACCCGCCATAAGCAGACCGCAAAGCAAGGCGGAAACAATTTTTTTATTGCCAATTTGCATAATATTCACACTCCAGTAATGGTTATGGGATAAAGCCGCGTACAGTGTACATCTTTGAATACGCAAGCAAAGCCCATTCCAAAAATGTATTTACAGTTAGTTTCAATTAATAATAGCAATACACAAAAAAAGCCAGATGCGGGCAAAAGCACATCTGGCTTATTTCTGCTTCACCAGCCCTTGTTTGGCTGGCTCTTGCCGATTGATTGCGGCATGGTGCTTGGGGCTGCATTGGGTACAAGCACCAAAGAGCGCATCAGCCGCAAAAAACTTACTTGTTATAAACCTCAAACTTGAAGTATTTGGCTGCCAGTTTTTTATAAGTGCCGTTGGCGCGGATGGTGTCGAATGCCTTGTTAAGGTCAGCAGCCAGTTTGGTGTCGGATTTGCGCACTGCAAAAGCTGTGCCAGCGCCCAGCACTGCCGCATCAGCAGAATTAGGCACTGGATTGCCTACAGACTGGTAGCCTTTCTTGGGGTCGTCAATCAGGTTGGTCACTACGCCACCGTCGGCAAACACCACTTTCACCCGACCTGTAGCCAAATCGGCAATGGCGTCTTCAACGGTTTTGTAGCGTCTGATTTTGGCACTGCCGTAGTGTTTGGTCAGGTATTTATCCTGTACTGTGCCTTGTTGCACGCCTACATCTACACCTTTTAGCGCGGCTGGCGTTGTTTCCATTTTGGTGCCAGCCTTGCCCACAAACAAGTTGGGAGTAGACCAAACCATTTGGGTAAACAATACGGCTTTTTGGCGCTCTGGCGTAACGCTCATGGATGAGGCAATTACGTCATATTTTTTAGCCTGTAGCGCTGGAATAATGCCTTCCCAGTTTTGATTGGCAAAGGTGCACTTGGCTTTCATCACTTCGCACATGGCTTTGGCCAAATCAATGTCAAAACCTACGATTTCGCCATTGGGCGCGGTTGATTCAAATGGGGGATACGTCGCATCAGAGCCAAAACGGATTGTTTGCTGTGCCGATGCAGCACCAGCCGCTAATAGCCCACAGAGCAAGGCAGAGGTAAATTTGGCAGAGATTTTGCGCATAGGATTCATACTCCAGTTACAGTTAAAACAATAAACGTGCGTATCAGTTTACATGCTTGCATACAAACTTGCATGCCGAGATACCGACTTGTGCTGCTTTTTTAAAAATCAGGCTGGCTGAAACGCCAAACGCACATAAATAGGCGCATAGGCTTCAGCTTGGGTAATTTCAACCAACGCTTCCTTGGCCAGCTCAAGCAGCGCAACAAAAGTAACAACCAGCACGGGTACACCTTTGCTTGCATCAAATAATTGCTCAAACTCTAAAAAGCGGCGCCCTTGCAGCGTTTTGAGCACCAAGCTCATATGCTCGCGCACGCTAAGCTCTTCGCGGCTGATTTTGTGGCTTTGCACCAAGCGGGCGCGCTGCAAAATTTCAGCCCAAGCCTGTTGCAGCTCACTCACCGACACATCGGGCAAGCGGGGTTGCAAAGCCTGCTCAATATAGATTTGCGCCTTGAAAAAGTCGCGCCCCAGCACGGGCGCTTGCTGCAACTGCATGGCTGCGAGCTTGATTTGCTCATACTCCTGCAAGCGACGCACCAGCGCCGCGCGCGGGTCTTCGGCTTCTTCGCCTTCTGCTACAGGCTTAGGTGGCAGCAACATGCGTGATTTGATTTCTATCAGCATGGCAGCCATAAGCAGATATTCGGCGGCAAGCTCCAGATTGCGGGCGCGGATTTCGTGAACGTAGGCCAGATATTGCCGCGTAAGCGCAGCCATAGGGATGTCAAGGATATTGAAGTTTTGCTTGCGTATCAGGTACAGCAGCAAGTCCAGCGGCCCTTCAAAGGCCTCAAGAAAAACCTCCAGCGCATCAGGCGGTATATACAAGTCTTGCGGCACAGCAAACAAAGGCTCGCCATACAAGCGCGCAACGGCAACATGGTCTACCACTTGCGGCGTAGCCACGGCTGCGGCAAGTTCTGGCTCTGGCAATAGCGACAGTTCAGGCATCGGATGCAGTTGAAGATGCTAAGGCACAAGGCGATTGCACAAAAACGCTGGCATAGCTGCCAGATAGCGCGTGTGGCACCTCAGCCTCTTTAAAGCCTGCCTCAAGTGCTTGCTGCTCTGCGGCATCGGGCAGCGCAGGTTCCCACAACAAGGCACGCCCCGCCGCTTGCTGCGCTGGCAACTTGGGATTATTGCGCTTGAGTTCATTTAAAAACTGCGTAGCGTCAGAGTCGTAATCGGGGCGGCGAAAGAGGTTCATACAGCAAGCGACCTTTAACAAGATGTGCAGATGTGCGGATGTGCAGATTTAGAAATGCGCACCCGGCAATGCCCAGATTCTAGAGTGTTTCCGAGTCTAAAAACACAGCCATTAGCAGCCCAGCGCTCTAGCAAGCGGGTAAGCCAAGCAAACACCTAATCATCACTGGCTTTACCTTGGCACAAGGCTTAAAGCAGCATTTTCTTAAGCCATGCGCATTAAGCCATGCTCGTTAAGCCAAGCCCTTTAATCGTTATCTGTAGCAGCCTCAAGCGGCAAAGCTGGAGCAGAGGTTTGCAGCACTTCTGCAGCACGCGCCAAAGCACGTTTCAAATCTGGCACTTCTTCCACGCCTTCAAGCTCCAGAAAACCAGTACGCTGTGCAATGTCAAGTGGTTGCTTAATCAAGCCGCTGAGTATGACGTGTACGGAGCGCTTGCGGCAGCTATTAACAAGCTCAAGCACCTCATCTGCACCTGATGCATCCAGATAAATGACGCTTTTAAAGTCAATAACCAGCACATCGCGCGGAAGGTTGTCTGAAATTTCGTCAAGCAGCCTTACAGCACCAAAAAACAGCGCTCCAGACAAGCGCCATACACGCATCTGGCCATCTTGCCACTGCACGCCTTCTTCAGCAGTTGCAGCCGAGGTAATTTTCTCGGAGCGCGATAGTACCGAAATGCGATACATAAAAGTAATACAAGCAGCAATCAGCCCTACTTCTACTGCCACAGTCAAATCAAACACCACAGTGAGGAAAAAGACTGCGAGCAGCGTAGCGCGGTAAGAAGGCGTTTGGTGGCGCAAGCGGGCAAACTCGCTCCATTCGCCCATATTCCATGCCACAAACATCAACACCGCTGCCAGCGTTGCCAATGGCACCGAAGCAGCCAGCGGCGCGGCAACCAACACAATCAGCAACAAAGCAGCCGAGTGCACAATGCCTGCAATTGGGCTGCTTGCACCGCTTTTGATGTTGGTTACAGTGCGTGCAATAGTGCCCGTTGCGGGCATACCGCCAAAAAACGGGGTAACAATATTGGCTACGCCTTGCGCCATCAACTCTTGATTAGAGTCATGGCGGTCGCCCGTCATGCCATCAGCCACACGCGCGCACAGCAGCGACTCAATCGCACCCAGCAACGCCAGCGTAATTGCCGATGGGAGCAAAAATTGTGCTGTTTCCCAGTTCAGCTCAGGCAAGGTAAAGCTGGGCAATTGCGCTGGAATGCCGTTAAAGCGGCTACCAATGGTTTCAACAGGCAAGTTGAATACTTTAACAACTACGCTACCCACAACCAAGGCAACGATTGAGCCAGGAATGATGTTGAGCTTGCCACTAAAGGGCAGCTTGGCCGCACCCAGGCTAGGCGAAAAACGCTGCCAAAGCACAATGACTGCCAACGAGCCTACTGCCACTGCGAAAGCATAGAGGCTAAAGCTGCTCAAATTGGCGTACAAAGCACCCAATATGCCGATAAAGTCAGCAGGCATTTTGGCAATGGTGAGCCCTAAAAAATCTTTGACTTGCGATAGGCCAATAAGCACTGCAATGCCATTGGTAAAGCCAATTACCACGGTAATGGGTATAAAACGCACCAGCGTGCCCAAGCGGAAAAAACCCATCAAAAACAGCAGCACGCCCGACATGGCCGTAGCAATTATCAGATTGCTCACGCCATAACGCTGCACAATGCCGTACACAATCACGATAAACGCGCCAGCAGGCCCACCAATCTGCACCTTGCAGCCGCCCAGCATCGCGATTAAAAAGCCAGCAATAATGGCAGTAAAAATACCCGTTTGCGGCGGCAGCCCGCTGGCAATAGCAAACGCCATGCCCAAAGGCAACGCCACCACACCCACCGTTAGCCCCGCCGTTACATCCTTTACAAACCTGTCTTTGTTGTAGCCGCGCAGGGCTTGAAAAATGCTGGGTTTAAAAGAAAAAAGGGAGATTTTTTTAGGGCGTGACATGGCGTAAGATGGTTTTAGGAAAACTTCAAGATTGCACGAAGCACAAAGCTCAAAATGCACGAACCAGCGCAATTACAAGACCAAGGTTGTAATTTTTCAAAAATTTTGTTTGCGCGGATTCGTCTTTGGGATAATTTTTCATTATATAAAGGTTACAGTCTGTGCGCTATGAGAATGCTACAGTTTGTCATTCGCTTTTATCTTCTTGCATTTCTAAAAACCTCGGAACTTTGGAATGTTTAATACTTTAATATCAGTCAATCAGTTGCAGGAGCTGCAAAGCAGCGGCAAGCCGCTGATGGTGTTTGATTGCAGCTACGACTTAAGCAACCCCTCCATCGGGCAAACCCAATACGCGCGCGCACATATTCCTGGCGCTATTCATGCCGATTTGAGCCAGCACCTCAGCAGCCAACATGCCGAGCGCAAAGCCAGCGGCGGCCGCCACCCCTTGCCTTTGCGTGAAGACTTTATGGCAACCCTGCGCCAATGGGGTTTTAGCAACGATATGCAAGCCGTAGTCTATGACCGCAACGGCTGCAACTACTGCGGCCGCCTGTGGTGGATGCTGCAATGGCTGGGGCACGAAGCCGTAGCCGTGCTTGATGGCGGGCTGCAAGCCTGGAAAGCTGCGGGGCACGCCACCGCATCAGCCGCCAACCCTGAAGCCCAACCAAGCAGCACCAGCCCCAGCAACTTTGCCCTTGCCGACCCACTGGTAGAGCTGCTTGACACAAAAACCGTTGCCGCAAGCCTGCCTGCTGCAAGCCTGACCTTGATTGACTCACGCGGCGCACCCCGCTACCGTGGCGAAGTTGAGCCTATCGACCCCGTTGGCGGGCATATTCCTGGCGCTATCAACCGCCCGTTTACCGACAATTTCGACAGCCAAGGCTGCTTCAAATCGCCCGCTGTTTTGCGTGAAGAATGGCAGGCTTTACTGCAAGGCAAGCCCGCGGCAACGCCCATCGCGGTGTACTGCGGCAGCGGAGTTAGCACCATTCCCAATCTGCTCTCATTGCAATTGGCTGGCTACCCGCGCCCTGCCCTGTATGCGGGTAGCTGGAGCGCGTGGTGCGCCACGCCCGACTTGCCCGTAGAGCGCGGTTAAAGCCATTTAATGCCTGCTGCCAACACCAACCTTGATGCCTGTGAACAGGAGCCGCATGATGCGTTTGCATCTGCCGAACCTGCACCTGTTTGCGCTAACAGTTTGTTACAACAAATGCATCAGGTATTGGGTGAAAACGGCTTGCTCGCCCAATCGAGCACCAGTTACCGTCCCCGCGCCGACCAGTTGCAAATGGCCCAAGCAGTTACGCAGGCCATTGCCAGCAATAGCGCAGTCGTTATTGAAGCGGGCACAGGTGTGGGCAAAACCTTCGCCTATCTTGTGCCTGCCCTGCTCAGTGGCGAGCGCATAGCCATATCTACCGCCACCAAAAACCTGCAAGACCAGCTTTTTGCCCGCGATTTGCCCTATTTGTGCCAGTTGCTCGGCTTGCCCTTGCGCATGGCTTTACTCAAAGGGCGCGGCAGCTACCTGTGCCTGCAACGCTTGGCCAATGCCCGCCAGCACCCCGATGTGCACGGCGGCATGTTGCTGCGCACGCTGGCAAAAATCGAAAAATTCGCCCAAAGCACCAGCAACGGCGATTTAGGCGAACTCGATGGACTGGATGAACGCTCACCCGTACTGCCGCTGGTCACATCCACCCGCGAAAACTGCTTGGGCAGCCAGTGCCCCGAGTTTAAAAACTGCTACGTCAACCAAGCGCGGCGCGCAGCTTTGGCAGCAGATGTAGTCGTTATCAACCACCACCTGTTTTTTGCAGATTTAGCCGTGCGCGAATCGGGCATGGCCGAGCTGCTGCCCAGCGTACACACGGTGATTTTTGACGAAGCCCACCAGCTCAACGCCATTGGCGTGCAATTTTTGGGGCAGCAACTCACCACGGGGCACTTGCTCGACTACAGCCGCGACCTGCTTGCCTGCGGCTTGCAGCACGCACGCGGGCTTGAAGACTGGAGCACTCTGGCGCAAAAAACCGAGCAAGCCGCGCGCGACTTGCGCCTGCTTGCCGCACATCTGGCGCACGGCAAATACCGCTGGCAAGGCAGCGTGCCCGACGGCATAGCGCCCGAGCAATGGGCAAGCGCCTTACAAAACTTGCAGCAGCACATCGCCAGCAGCCATGATGCGCTACACACCGTCAGCGAGCTATCGCCCGATTTTGCCCGCCTGCAAGAGCGTGCCTCCGCGCTGCAAGGCCGCATTACGTTATTTAGCCAGCCCCAGCCGCCCGATACCGTGCGCTGGATGGACGTAGGCAACAGCCTGCGCTTGGCACAGTCGCCACTGGATATTGCTGCCACCATGCAGCACACCCTCATGGGCAACCCTGCGCAAAGCACAGCGCCAACACTGCCACAAGACGAACAAGAAGAAGCCGAGCACACACCAGCAGCACCGCCGCGCCGCGCATGGGTATTTACCTCGGCCACATTGGGCGAAGACCCGCATCTGCGCTGGTTTACCGAGCCCTGCGGCCTGCAACACGCCACCACCCTGCAAGTTGCCAGCCCCTTTGCCTACGCACAAAATGCAGGGCTTTACATTGCCGACATAGTGCCACCCAGCGACCCCAAGCACGCACAGCAAGTCGCGCACCTTGCCGCCGAAACCGCCGCCTTGCTGGGCGGGCGCACTTTGGTGCTCACCACTACCTTGCGCAACCTGCGCCTCATTGGCGAGCAACTGCGCGAACACTTTGCTGGCGACCAGCGCATTGAAGTTTTGATACAGGGCGAATCCACCAAACGGCGGCTAACCGAGCGTTTTCGCCAAGGCGATAACGGCGGCAAACTGCCTGGCTGCATTTTGGTAGCATCAGCCTCGTTTTGGGAAGGGGTAGATATTCCAGGCGATGCGCTGCAACAAGTCATCATCGACAAACTGCCCTTTCCCCCACCTAACGACCCCATGGTAGAAGCCCACGCCCAGCGCCTGCAGCAGCAGGGCAAAAATCCCTTTACCCACTACCATCTGCCCGAAGCTGCCGTGGCACTCAAACAAGGCGCAGGCCGTTTAATCAGGCACGAAAACGACCGTGGTGTATTGATTATTTGCGATAGCCGTCTGCTCAAAATGGGCTACGGCAGGCGGCTACTGGCTGTATTGCCACCCATGCAACGCCTGCCCAACCACGCTGCCTTGCTGCAAAAAATAGAGCAAATCAACCAAGCGCGCGCCAGCGTGGTTTGATGCTGGCATGAAGCTATGCCAGCTAAAGTAAAAAAAAAGCGCACTCACATAAGGAGTGCGCTTACAAAATTACCAGAGCTTCCACCAGGATTTTGTTTTGCCCGTGTAGGCCTTGTGCAGCCAGGGGCTTTCGGGGAAGTTTTTCTCCAGCACGCGCAAAGCGTCATCGCGCGGCTGCTCCAGCCCCAGCGCCTCGTAAGACTGCGCCAGCACAGCCAGCGCCAGCTCTTGCGAAGGCGTGCCATCGTAATTGGCAACAACCGATTGCGCACGGTTAATGGCTGCTACATAAGCACCCTGACGATAGTAGTAATCGGCAATGGCCAGTTCTGATTCAGACATGGCATTGGCGATATACACCATGCGGTGACGCGAATCAGATGCGTAACGCGACTCAGGGAAACGGGTGACTACTTCCTTGAAGGCAGCAAACGATTCTTTGGCTGCTTTCTGGTCGCGCTCAATCAAGTCTTGCTTGGTAAGCGCAGACAACCAGCCAGCGTTTTCGCTGAAACTGACTACGCCTTTGAGGTAATAGGCGTAATCCAGCCCTGGGCTGCCTGGGTTGAGGCGAATGAAGCGATCCAGCGTGGCTTTGGCCTCTTCGGTATCGGTGTTTTGGAATTGGGCGTAGGCTTTTTCAAGCTGCGCTTGCTGTGCCAGCGTGGTGCCAGCGGCACGGCCTTCCAGCACGTTGTACAGCTCCACAGCGCGGTCATAGCCGCCTGACTGGCTCTCGTCGCGTGCTTCACTGTAAATACGATTAATGCTCCAGCCCGCTGTTTGCTGGTCGACTGTGGTTTTAGCCACGCAGCCTGCAAGCAAAAGTGCTGCCGCGCCAGTCAGGATGCGTGCAGAAACGCTGGATAATAAACGTGCGCCATTTGGTGTGTGCATGGGTGCTTTACTCGTGTTCGCCTAAGATGCGGCTGATTATAGCCAGACACCCACATAATAGGCTTATAGCCTTTGATAAAAGAAAAGATTCGCCTTGTCACGCTCTTGTTCACAACCCGCTAATGTACTCCCCCAACAAGACCAATGGGACGATATTACCGAATCAGCGTCTGACGAAGAGCGTCTGCTGCAAGCCGCCCCTTCTCACCACGGTCTGCGGCTCGATCGTTTTTTGGCGCTGCAACTTGCCGAATTTTCGCGCAGCTACCTCCAGCAACTCATTGTTGATGGCCTGCTGCGCCGCAACGGGCAAATCTGCACCAAAGCTGCCACCAAAGTGCTCGCGGGCGACCAATACCTGCTTGTTTTGCGTGCCACAGCACAATCGCAAGCCTTTGTGCCGCAAGATATTGCACTCGATGTGGTGTATGAAGATGCGCACCTGCTCATCATCAACAAACCCGTGGGCATGGTCGTACACCCCGCGCCTGGCAACTGGAGCGGCACACTGCTCAATGCCCTGCTGCACCACTACCCTGCCTCTGCCGCCCTGCCCCGCGCGGGCATTGTGCACAGGCTTGATAAAGACACCAGCGGCCTGATGGTGGTAGCGCGTGAGCGCAGCGCCTTTGATGCACTCACTGCGCAAATCGCCGCCCGAGAAGTGCAGCGCCAATACTGGGCTTTAGCCCACGGGCACTGGAAGCACGCAGCAGACAAGCCGCTTAGGGTAGATGCAGCCATAGGCCGCGACCCGCGCAACCGCTTGCGTATGGCCGTGGTAGACATTGCCCGCCAAGCTGGCAAACCCAGCCAAACCGACTTTACCCTGATAGGCAACAGCACCAGCAACACCAGCCCTGCAAGCTGCTGGGTGCACTGCAAGCTGCACACAGGCCGCACCCACCAGATTCGCGTACACATGCAGCACTTGGGTCACCCCCTGCTGGCTGATGCACTGTATGGCGGCGTAACCGCGTTTGGCATGCAGCGGCAAGCACTTCACGCCTTTAGCCTGCAATTGCAGCACCCCATCACCCTGCAACAGATACAATGCCGAGCAAGCCTGCCCGCTGATATGCAGGCAGCCATCTGTGCCATGGGTCTGCCCTTGCCAGCGACCAAGACACATGCCGCAACTGGCAACTGAAACAGCAACCCTGTTTTTGCTCCACCTTCTGCACCAAACTGGCTCAACCACACCTGCCCTCTTGCCCTGATGAACTCCACGCAAGCCAAACGCATACTCGAAACCGCCCTGCTCTGCGCCGCGCAGCCGCTGCCGTTGCGTGATATGCGTGCGCTGTTTGAAGACATGCTGGAAGCAGACACCATCCGCCAACTGCTGCATGAAATTGCCTTGGAATGGGAAAACAAAGGCATTGAGCTGGTCTGCCTTGCCACTGGCTGGCGCGTGCAAAGCCGCCCCGAACTGCGCGAATGGCTTGACCGCCTGCACCCCGAAAAACCGCCCAAATACAGCCGCGCCACGCTGGAAACACTGGCCATCATCGCCTACCGCCAGCCTGTAACCCG
>JAGONG010000006.1:16072-24288 GCA_017993135.1 Allobrachymonas sp. | reverse complement strand
GTGCGCGTGCGCATCACACCGCCCGCCCCGCGCGTCATTGCCTACCACAAGCCAGTGGGCGAGCTAGTCACCCACGACGACCCGCAAAACCGCCCCACCGTCTTTCGCAAACTGCCACGCCTGCAACAAGGCAAATGGCTCTCAGTTGGGCGGCTTGACTTAAATACCGAAGGCCTGCTGCTGCTTACCAACTCGGGCGAGCTTGCCAACCAGCTCATGCACCCGCGCTTTGGCCTGCAACGCGAATACGCCGTGCGCGTACTCGGCGCACTCAACGAAAACGAAAAACAGCTTTTAACCAGCGGCATCAAACTCGAAGACGGTATGGCGCAATTCGACAGCATTGAAGAAGGCGGCGGCGAAGGCGCCAACTGCTGGTACCGCGTCACCATCTCCGAAGGGCGTAACCGCGAAGTGCGCCGCATGTTCGAGGCCGTAGGCCGTGCTGTGAGCCGCTTGATTCGCGTGCGCTACGGCATCATGCACCTGCCACGCAGCCTGCGCCGTGGGCAATGGGCAGAGCTGCACGAACGCGACATCCGCGACTTGATGGACCTGGTAGGCATGACCCCCACCCAGCGCGGCGAAAACGAACCCGCCACACAAGCCGCTACCTTGGCCACCCGCCGCCGCAACCCCGACCGTGGTGGCAGCGGCAGGGGCAAAACCAGCAGCAAAGGCGCACGCCCAGCCACGCCACCCGCCAGCAGCAGCCGCCGCACCGAATATGCACCGCCCTCCCAACCTGCCCGCCCACGCCCAGCTAGCACTGGCCGCACACAGCGCACCAGCCAACCACGCGGTAAGCGGTAAGCGGTAAGCGGTAAGCAATGTACCAAATACCGCGCCACAGCATTTATGCGGCTTGCAGAGCAAAAAAGCCCCGCAAGCCGCATAAATACTGCTTGCCGACTTTTACTGTGCAATAACAGAATGATAAAAGTTAAATAGCCCTGGAATAGCTACAACGTTCAATAAATAATGCGCCGTAGCCACGGGCTTGCATTACAGCGATAGCCGTCTGCGAATAAAATGCATATCGCCATGCTCTGCCGAAATTGGATATAGCGCCCCAAATTTGCAAACTAGCGGGCAAGCGTAAAATGCAATGCTTAAAACAAACCGCTAATTAATCCAGAATCATCCACATCGATTGATGCAGCAGCAGGCATTCCAGGCAATCCTGGCATATCAACAATATCGCCAGACATAGCCACCAAAAACCCTGCTCCAGCCGACAGCCTTAACTCGTTGATAGTCACTCTAAATCCTGTTGGCCGCCCAAGCAAAGCAGGATTATCGGAGAGAGATTTTTGGGTTTTTGAAATACAAACCGGCAATAACCCATAGCCGTTTTCAGTATATTTTTTAATACTGGCAAGCGCTTTTGAAGAAAAATCAACACCATCTGCACCGTAAATCTCTTTGCAAATGGTTTTTATCTTTTCTTGAATGGGCATATTGAGTGCATACAAAGGTGAAAAATCAGGCTCATCTGGTGCTTTTTCATCCATCTCTTGCATCAGCGCATCTACCAGTTCTTTACCGCCTGCCCCACCTTTTTCCCAAATATCACACAGTGCTACTGCTACATTTCTACTTTGACAAAAGTTTCTTACAGAAGCAATTTCTGCATCGGTGTCTGTTGTAAATCTGTTAATTGCCACCACTACGGGAAGGTGGAATTTATGCATATTCTCAATATGCTTTTCAAGATTTTCAAACCCTTTTTCAAGCGTATTTGATAAATCACTTTCTAAAGCACATGCTGCGCCATGGTGTTTTAAAGCCCTGATGGTAGCAACCAGCACAACTGCAGCAGGCTTTATATTGGCTTGCCTGCATTTTATGTCGAGAAACTTCTCAGCTCCCAAATCTGCCGCAAATCCTGCTTCCGTGACAGCATAGTCTGAAAACCGCATTGCCATGCGCGTTGCCAGCAGCGAGTTGCAGCCATGTGCAATATTGGCAAATGGCCCGCCATGAATAAAAACTGGTGTATTTTCAAGTGTTTGCACCAGATTGGGATTGAGTGCGTCTTTCAGCAAGGCTGTTACTGCGCCTTCAATCTTCAATTCTTTTATTTTTAATAATTCGCCTTTGTTGTTTTGGGCAAAAACAATATTGCCTATTCTTTCTTTCAAATCAGATATGGATTCTGCCAGGCAAAATATTGCCATTATTTCCGAGGCAACTGTAATCTGAAAAGAAGATTCACGCGGTATGCCGTTTGCTGCTCCGCCAAGACCTATGACTATTTGCCTTAGTGCCCTGTCGTTCATATCGAGCACGCGTTTCCAGTAGATATTATTGATATCAATATCAAGCAAATTACCGTGGCTGATATGGTTATCAATGCATGCCGATATCAAATTATGTGCTGAAGATATGGCATGTAAATCGCCTGTAAAGTGCAGGTTGATATCTTCCATAGGCACTACTTGCGAGTAGCCTCCGCCAGTAGCACCTCCTTTTATGCCAAAAACAGGGCCTAATGACGGCTCTCTGATGGCGGCTATGGATTTATAGCCATATTTATTAAGTGCTTGCGTTAAACCAACAGTTACGGTTGATTTGCCTTCGCCTGGTGGTGTGGGTGTAATGGCTGTTACAAGTATCAGTTTGCCATCGGGTTTGTTTTTTCTTTTTTCCAGAGCTGCAATAGAAACTTTTGCTTTGTATTTTCCGTATTGCTCGTATTCATCTTCGGCTAAACCTATTGTTGCTGCTATATCGCTTATTTTTTTCATTTTTGCCTGCTGGGCTATTTCAATGTCTTTCATGGAAAAATCCTCAGTTATCGGGTTAAACAACAATAATGGTTTGCGTCGGTCTGCATCGGTTTACAAACACAGATTTTTAATAATTCAATTAATTATACGAATTTGCATAATATCATGGTTAGTTGCTCGTATTTCAAAATACGATGTTTGCATACCGTTTGTGCTAATGGCTGGTATCTGCGGGTTATTGCTGTGCAGCTTGCGGCTAAAAAAAAGCCCCAACATCAAAAAAACGATGTCGGGGCAAAATCATGCTTATGCCGAGCAGCGCCTGTTTTTTGTTGATGCGCTGCCTCTCATGCACCATGCCAGCAAAGGCCAAAACAGTGTCCATGCAGCGGCTGCTCCAGCCAAACCAATAGCTAGCAAATTCATCCAGTCTGCCAGGTACGTTACATTGCTCAAACTTGATCGGTTTAAGGCTGGTGCAAGCAAAAAAGTAATTGTTCCTGCCAGTAGCGCCAGCAGCAACGAGGGGCGTAGTGCTGCCTTCCATTTGCAGCCCGAGGCGAACCCCGCCAGCCCATATATAGCAAGCCAAGGCAAAGCAGCAGCCAGCAGCCACGGCCAGTTGCACCAAGCCAGCTCCCACAAGATGTTGAGTGTTAGCCAGATTTCATACATAGATTTGTCTCCCTGATAATGGCGGCGCTGCTCAAGAGCAAAACGGCGTTCAAACCCTTCCTTTGAGCACCGCAATATAGGCAGGCTTGAGCATGCGGTACTTCATCAGCCAGGCAAAAAAGCTTTCTTGCAGCGGATCTACCAAGGGCAGTGATGGTGTCAAGCGGCCTTCGTAATCAAATTCCACCAGCATGGCCGAGCCTTCCCGCAGCAGCAACGGGCATGAGGTGTAGCCATCGAAAACCTGATCCAGCGGTTTGCCTGCTATGGCTTGAACCACATGGTGCGCCACAATGGGCGCACTTTTCTTGACGGTGGCGGCTGTTTTGCCCCGTGGTGTACCGTTAATGTCACCTATGCCAAATACGTTGGGATAGCGCAGATGCTGCAAGGTGTCTTTATGCACATCAAGCCAACCACCTGCAGCCAATGCACCATGCTGCACGGCCAAGTCGCTGTGCAGCACCGCATCGGGCGCGCGCATAGGCGGCACAACGTGCAAGAAATCGTATTCCAAATCATGCTCTGCGCCTTGTGCATTGGCAAACCGCGCACGCTTTGCCTGCACATCCACCGCTACCAGTGTGCTTTGGTAGTCGGCGGCAATACCCAGCTTTTGCCAGCGTTGCAGCACATTGTCATTGACTGCTTTAACGCCAAACACCGTTTCGGGAGCCAATGCCGACTGAAAGCTGATATGTGATGTTGCCAGCGTACCCGCTTGCCGCAACCTGTCTGCCACCATGAAGGCCATTTTCAGCGGTGCTCCAGCGCATTTCAAAGGCGTAGCTGGCAGTGTCAGCAGTGCGCGTCCACCCTTGGCGATGAAGGTTTGCATCGCACTCCAGCTTGCCACTGCTGCCGCAGGACCTGGATACACGCTGGCCAGACCATTGTGGCCTATGGCTGCCACATCCATGCCCTTGATGCGTTTGTAATCAAGATGCAGCCCTGTGGCAACAATCAAAAAATCGTAGCGTATACGCTGCCCGCCTGCCGTAGTCAAGCTGTTGCTGGCTGGGTCAAACTCTGCCACCATATCTTTAATCCATCGCACGCTTGATGGCAGATAGTCGGCATTGCGATTGCGCACCTTGTCCACGGGCCAAATGCCTGTGGCTACCAGTGTGTAGCCAGGTTGGTAGTTGTGCTCTTCTTTGCTGTCTATCAGGCTGATGCTGGCACCATCAAGCATGGCAGAAAGACGGTTGGCCAGAGCAATGCCACCCAATCCGCCGCCAGCGATGACAATGTGCGCCCGTGTTTTAAGTGTGCTTGCATGCGCAGACTTCTCAAACGCCCCCGCTGCACCCAGCAAAAGCGGTGTTGCTGCAGCCATGTGGAGCAAACGCCGCCGCTGCAAACTGACTGCATCTTTACTCTGCTCGCTGGCAGATGCGGTAGGAGGTAAAAGCATGGTTAATTCTTCTTAAATACAATTTATTTTTCAGTATAGCATTGTTCAAAACAACAGTTTGGCGCACATATAACTGCTACGGCTGGGGGCGTGAAGCGGATAAATTCTTGCCCAATCCAGCAAAAAAACCTCGGTATCCAAAGATACCGAGGCCAAAGTCGGCGCATGACACGCCGATCGCAACAATCTTGCGTTTACCAGCCAGTGCGATGCAGGCTATTGCGCCGCCGCAGTGTTGGCATTGTCCATAGCGGCTGGTGCTGGTGCTGGCTGCGTCCAGCCGCCACCTAAAGTCTTGTACAACTCCACCTGATTGAGGCGCTCCATCAGACGGGTTTGTATAAGGGCTTGCTCGCTGCCGAACAAGGCGCGTTGCGCATCAAGCAAGTTGAGATGGCTGTCAATGCCATTGCGATAACGCAAGTCTGCCAGTTGGTAACGTTGCTGCTCGGCGCGGGTTTGCGCTTGTTGTGCGGCTATTTGCTCGCTCAAAGTCGCTTTGCCTGCCAGTGCGTCTGCCACTTCGCGAAAGGCGCTTTGAATGGCTTTTTCGTATTGCGCGACTGCAATATCGCGCCCAGCCTGGCTGGCATCCAAGTTGGCCATGTTGCGCCCCCAGTCAAATATGGGCAGGCTGATTTGGGGCAGGAATGACCATGTGCGCACGGCTGCACCGCCAAACAAGTCGTCTAGCTCGCTGCTGGCGCGGCCATACATGCCTGTGAGTGCTATGCGCGGGAAAAATGCCGCGCGTGCCGCGCCGATGTTGGCATTGGCGGCAATGAGTTGCTGCTCGGCGGCGCGTATGTCGGGGCGGCGCAGGAGCACGTCTGAAGGCAGCCCTACTGCAACGGGTGCAAAGCGCGAGAATATATCTGGCGCGGCTGCATCGGTGGTGCTGGTGGCTGTGGCGGCGCTGGCTGTGGCGGTGCTGGCAGCGCTAGCGGCATTTGGGTTGGCAGCGGTTGGCAGCAATTGCTCTGGCACGGTTTGGCCTACCAGCAGCGTAAGCGCGTTGATGTCTTGCGCGCGCAGGCGTTGCTGCTGGCTGGCGGCTACTTTGGCGCTGGCTGCAAGTGATTCGGCTTGTTGCAAATCGAGTGCCGAAGCTACGCCTACTTCTTGGCGCTGTTTGATGAGCGCCAGTGTTTGCTGGCGTGTGTGCTGCGTGCGCTGCGCCAGTGCCAGTAGCTCGGTGTTGGCTTGCAGGCTTAGCCATGTGCTTGAGACTGCACCTATCAGGCTGATTTGGGCTGCTTTGCGCGCTTCTTCGGTAGCCAGGTATTTGGCGCTGGCGCTGTTGCTCATGGAGCGTATGCGGCCAAAGAGGTCGATTTCCCAAGAGTTAATACCAAAGCCCGCTGCATAGCTGGTGGCTACACTGGGGCCGCCTGCTGCTGCGGCTGGGTTGGGCGACGTGCGCGAGCCGCTTGCGTTAGCGCCAAGCGTGGGAGCCAGGTCGGCACGGTTGATGCGGTATTGCGCTTGCGCGAGCTCGATGTTTTTTACGGCTATGCGTAAATCGCGGTTGTTTTGCAAGGTGAGCTCAACAATTTCGCGCAGGCGCGCATCTTGCACAAAGTCTTGCCAGGGCATGTCGGCAGCGGCAATGCCTGCTGCGCCTTGCGGTGCTGCGGCGGCACTGGCTGCACTGGCCGCTTGTGCCGCAGGCTGCGCTGCTGGCCATTGCGCTGCTACTGGCGCGGCTGGGCGCTCGTAGGTGGGTGCAAGTGTGCAGCCTGCCAGCAATGCTGCGGCGGCGACTGTGGCTGCGGCGGCGATTGCGGCACGTTGCGGTTTGGCGCTTTGATGCTTGCTAGAAGTGCTTGTCATCATGGCAGTACTGCCTCCTTGTTGTTTTCTTCGGATGTGTGGCTGTGCTGGTCGTTGCTGCTGCCATCGTCAAAATGGTCTGCGTCGTTTTTCTTGCCTTTAAACAAGCTACGCACCAGCAGGTAGAACACGGGCACCAAGAACACGGATAGAACCGTACCAATGGTCATGCCCCACAGCACGCCTGTGCCCACTGCGCGCTGGCTCGCCGAGCTTGCGCCCGTGGCGATGTAAAGCGGCACTACGCCCAGAATAAATGCCAGCGATGTCATCAAAATCGGGCGCAGGCGCAAGTGGGCAGCTTCCAAGCTGGCTTCAAATACGCTTTTGCCTTGGTCTTGCAGGTCTTTGGCAAACTCGACAATCAAGATGGCGTTTTTCGCTGACAGGCCAATGACGGTAATGAGCGCAATCTGGAAGTAAATATCGTTGGGCATGCCACGCGCAACAACGCCCAGCAAAGTACCAAACACACCCAGCGGCACCACCAGAATGACTGATAGCGGAATGCTCCAGCTTTCATACAGCGCTGCCAGACACAGGAACACTGCCAAAATCGAGAAGCCGTAAAGCATCATGGAAGATGAGCCTGCTTTTTTCTCGTCGAGCGAAATGCCTGTCCATTCGTAGTCAAAGCCAGCGGGGAGCTGCTTGGCAATTTGCTCCATCTCGGCCATAGCATCGCCCGTGCTGCGGCCTGGTGCTGCCATGCCTGTAATGTTCATGGAAGGGTAGCCGTTGTAGCGCTGCAACTGCATAGGGCCTGTTACCCATTTGGCAGAAACTATGCCTGAAAGCGGCACGAGTTGGCCTTGGTTGTTAGGCACTTTCAGGCGCATCACATCTTCTGGCTGCATGCGGCTGGCAGGTTGCGCCTGCACCGTTACGCGCTGCATATAACCCGCATTGGGAAAGTCATTCACGTAGCTGGAACCCAGTGCCGTTGATAGCGTGCTGCCAATGGCCGCCAACGACACGTTTTGCGCATAAGCTGCATCGCGGTCGATGTCGATTTGCCATTGCGGCGCATCTTCAATGCCTTCTGGGCGCACACCCATCAGCACTTGGCTTTTGGCTGCCGCTGCCAGCAATTGCCCACGCGCTGCCAGCAACTCGGCGTGGCTGTGGCCACTGCGGTCTATCAGGCGGAAAGCAAAGCCGCTGGCGTTGCCCAGCTCTTGAATGGCTGGCGGCGTTACCGCCAAAACAAACGCCTCGCGAATGCGACTGAGCTCGCCTGTCCAGCGTCCTGCCAGAGATACGGCATCGCTGCCAGGTGCAGTGCGTTCTTTCCAGTCTTTGAGCGTTGTAAATGCCAAGCCCACGTTAGTGCCTTGTCCCGAGAAGCTGTAGCCTTGAATGGCAATCATGCTCTCAACCTCTGGCTGCTTGAGCACGTGCGCTTCTACTTGCTTGATAACGTCAAACGAGCGCTCATTGGTTGCGCCTGGTGGCAATTGCATATTAATTATCACCACGCCTTGGTCTTCTTGCGGCATGAAGGATGTGGGCAACCTGCTATAAAACAAGCCCACGCATGCAATGATGACGGCGTACAC
>JAGONG010000006.1:8276-15972 GCA_017993135.1 Allobrachymonas sp. | reverse complement strand
ACGATGGAAGGAATCACCGTATAGCGCCAGTTTTGCAGGAAGATAAACATCACGATAAACACCAGCGCCATGGCTTCAACCAGCGTCATGGCCACTTTCTGAATCGAAATCGACACGAATTTCGAGGTGTCATACACCTTGCTCCACTCCACCCCATTGGGCATAAAGGGAGCAAGCTCGCCCATGCGCTTTTCAAGCGCAGCAACTGTATCGAGCGCATTGCCGCTGGCGCTAAGCTGAATGCCCAACGCCACGCCAGGCTTGCCATTGACGCGCGATGTCAGCGAGTAACTCTCTGCGCCCAGCTCCACCTGCGCCACGTCGCGAATACGCACCGCCGAGCCATTGCCTTTGGCGCGCAACACCACGTTGCCAAACTCCTCAGGCGTACTGAGCTGCCCAGGCACGTTAATCGTTGCTGTAATAGCCTGCCCTGGCACAGCGGGCGCAGCACCCAAAGAGCCAGCAGAAATCTGCATATTTTGCAAACGGATGGCGCTATTGACATCGTCCATCGACAAGCCATAGCCCTCTAGCTTGGCAGGGTCAACCCAAATACGCATGGCGCGGCCCGCACCAAAAAGCTGGGCATTGCCTACGCCTGGCAAACGCAGCAACTCGGGCAGGATGTTGCGCTTGACATAGTCAGAAATGTCATCTGGCGAAATGGCAGGGTCTTTGCTATGAAAAGCCACAATCGCCAAAAAGCTCGACTGCGCCTTATCCACCTGCACGCCAATTTGCTTGACCATGGCAGGCAAACGCGGCTCGGCACGCGAGAGGCGGTTTTGCACATCGACCTGCGCCATATCAGGGTCGGTACCAGGTTTAAACGTAATGGAAAGCTCGCCCATGCCAATGGCCATGGCTTTGGAGTCCATATACATCAAGCCATCAATACCGTTCATCTCGCGCTCAATAAGCGAATTGACGGTTTCATCAATCGTCTTGGCATCAGCGCCTGGATAGGTGCTGATAACGCGAATAGTAGGCGGAGCCACCAGCGGATACTGCGACACAGGCAGCATCGTGATAGAAACAAGACCTGCAAGAATGACGAAAATCGCAATCACCCAAGCAAAAATAGGTCGGTGAATAAAAAACTTGGACATGCTTTAACTCCTCCCGCTTACTTGCTAGCTGGCGCAGAAGCGGCAGCAGCGGTAGAAGCGGCGGCAGAGGCAGCAGCCGAAGCCGCGCCACCCGCACCAGCAGCCGAAGCTGCCCCACTGGCGCTTTCAGCCGCCGATGAAGCCGCAGAAGCAGACCCTACAGCCGCGCTAGCTGCACCAGCCGCTTGAAAAGGCACAGCCTTCACCTTGGTCATGCCAGGGCGCAGCTTCATAAAGCCATCAACCATTACCTGCTCGCCATTCTTCAAGCCATCAACCACCACCCAGCTATTGCCCTGCGACTGGCTAATCTTGACTGGGCGTGGCGCAAACGTGCCATCAGCCGCCACCACCATCACCGTATCACCGTGGGCACTGCGCGTCACCGCTTGCTGCGGCACCAGCACGGCGTTTTCTACCTGCGCTTGCTCCAGCCGCACACGCACATACATGCCTGGCAGCAATAAATAATCTGGATTAGGCAACTCGGCACGCAAAGACACCTGCCCTGTACCTGCATCAACCGTCAAATCGGTAAACAGCAAACGGCCGCTGTGCTCGTAGACTTGGCCGTTTTCAAGCACCACCTGCACGCGCACCCCGTCGCCATCGCCCGCACTCTTTAGCTTGCCTGCCTGCAACGCCTGACGCAACTGCATCACCTCGTTGGCAGACTGCGTCAAGTTCACATACAGCGGGTTCGTTTGCTGAATCGTAGCCAAATGCGTAGCTTGCCCCTGCCCCACCAATGCGCCCTCTGTAGCCAGCTCGCGCCCGATGCGGCCTGAAATGGGCGCAGTTACCGTGGTATAGCCCACATTGATGCTGGCTGCTTGCACTTGCGCACGTGCAACCTTTTCAGCCGCCTGCGCGTTGTCAAACTCTTGCTTGCTGATTGCACCGCTTTCAAGCAACGGCTTGTAGCGCTGCAACAAAGCGCTGGCTTGCGCCAGATTGGCCTGCGCACTGGCCAACGAGGCGCGATACGGCGCTGAATCAATCGTAAACAAGGTTTGCCCAGCCTTTACCTCGCTGCCCTCGCGGAAATGGCGTTTGAGCAAAATACCCGCAGCACGGGCGCGCACCTCAGCCACACGCGAAGCCTCCAAGCGGCCTGGCAACTCCGTGCCCAAGCCAACCGTGCCCAGCTCCACCGTAGCCACCCCCACTTCTGGCGCAGGCGGCGCACCCGAAGCAGCCTGCTGCTTATCTCCGCAGGCACTCAGTGCCAACGTTAAAACAGCAGCCACAAGGGGCAGATAGCGACTTTTTGGAGTTGTAGACGAAAAACGATTCATAGTCATAGCAGCATCTTTCGAAGCGACAAAAAAATGCAGCATGGCTCAAGCTATTTGCCTGAACCACACCAGAAAAATAAAAGGGAAACAGCACCGCCTGTTATCTCACCGCGCAACAGCGCCAACCGCGCCAAACCGCGCCAACAGGCACACAGCCACTTGCTCTATGCCACGCCCTGCAACGCACCAAGCACGCAGCACACCGCAAGCAATTGTGGCAAGCTGCCTATTAAACCATAAATCAAACGATTGATTGATTTAAAGCTACCGTTGAATTTGTAACAAAAGAACACCAGCAACAAGTTAAAAGTTTTTGCGTTATTGGCTGTGTTTAGCCATTGCACATTAAAAGGCAGCAACCAGTATTCAAGCGCCCTGCAAGGCTTTTTTGACCTGTAGGGCGCATTCATGCTGGTTACTCTGGTTTTATTGGTTTTTTAAGCGGCTGTGCTTTGCGTGGGTTTTTGCGCTTGGTTCAGCTTGCAAAGTTGGAAATACCGAGCTGGTTCAAGCTTTTGTTCTGACTGGGTTTTTAACTCTATTGCTTGCAGCGCACCGCAAAAGGCAGCCGCCGAAGTCAAACGCAATGCAACGCATCAGCCGCCACATCTACAGCAACACCCACACCAACACCCGCCGCGCCTTTTTAGCACTGCCTCTATACTTCTACCCGCACCAGCCCCATATTAGAAACACCTTCCAAAACACCTTCAGCAGCACAACGCCAAGCGCAACAAAAAAACATGCCCCTTTCGCCAGCCCACCCACTGCCTGCTAACCAACTGCCTGCCAACTCCGCTAACACAAGCAACACAGCCAGCACCGCCATCCTCTGGTGCAATCTAGGCTCGCCCAGCGCAGCCACACCCAGTGCAGTGCGCCGCTTCTTGGCTGAATTTTTAAGCGACAGGCGCGTAGTCGACCTGCCCCGCCTGCTTTGGCTACCCATACTGCACGGCATAGTTTTGCGCACACGCCCTGCCAAGTCAGCCAAAAAATACGCACACATCTGGACCGATGCAGGCTCGCCCCTGCACGTCTGGAGCGAAAAACAAGCCAAGCTGCTGCAAGGCTGGCTCGGCTACCACGGGCATGCTGTACAAGTACGCGCCGCCATGCGCTACGGCCAACCCGCCATTGCCCACACCATTGCGCAACTGCACGCGCAAGGCTTCAAGCGCATACTGGTGCTGCCCGCTTACCCACAATACTCCAGCACCACCACAGCCAGCGTCTTTGACAGCATCTTTGCCTGGGGCAAACACTGCCGCAACCTGCCAGAACTGCGTTTTGCCAAAAGCTACCACAGCCACCCCGCCTACATTCAGGCGCTGGCAAAAACCATCCAGCACCACTGGCTCCAACACGGGCGCAGCCGCAAACTGCTCATCAGCTTTCACGGCACGCCCGAGCGCACCCGCGAAAAAGGCGACCCCTACGCCAACCAATGCCACACCACCGCACACCTTTTGGCACAAGCACTCGGGCTAGAGCGCCAGCAATACCTGCTCACCTTCCAATCGCGCTTTGGACACGCCAAATGGCTACAACCCTGCACCACTGCCACCTTGCAGCAACTCGCACGCAAAGGCATAGACAGCGTAGATGTAATCTGCCCGGGCTTTGTCTGCGACTGCCTTGAAACACTCGAAGAAATCAGCCAGCAAGCGCAACAAACCTTCATCGCCGCAGGTGGCAAAACTTTCCACTACATCCCCTGCCTCAACGACAACCCCGACTGGATAGCCGCCTTGGGGCACATCAGCCAGCAGCATCTGGCAGGCTGGAACACCACGCAGGCAGCGCCACGCCAACCCTAAACCGCACCCAAGCCGCACCTGCTTGCAACGCCAGCTTGCAAACCCGCCCGCAGCAACACCCCACAACCGCCTTGAACTTGCACAGCTTGCCTCTTTGCATCTGCATTTATTCTGTTAGAATGCGCGGTTCGATCCTCTGTTAGCCGCCCCGCTGGGTCATATATTCAGATGCAAACGCCCGTGGCTCTATGCCCAAACGCTTGCCCGACCAGCAGCAGCCTGTAGCCGTGGTGGTTACTGTGTGTAGGGGTCTTTAGTGCAGCTTGAATACGATCGAAAAAGCAAACAGGAAAAATCATGAATCTGATCCAGACTCTGGAACAAGAAGAAATCGCCCGCTTGGGTAAAACCATCCCCAACTTTGCCCCTGGTGATACTGTCATCGTGAGCGTCAAAGTGGTTGAAGGCGCACGCAAGCGTCTGCAAGCCTACGAAGGTGTGGTTATTGCCAAGCGCAATCGCGGCATCAACAGCGCTTTTACCGTGCGTAAAATCTCCAACGGCGAAGGCGTAGAGCGTACTTTCCAAAGCTACAGCCCGCTGATTGCTGGTATTGAAGTCAAGCGCCGTGGTGACGTGCGCCGTGCCAAGCTGTACTACCTGCGTAGCCGCAGCGGCAAGTCTGCACGCATTAAAGAAAAGCTCGTCTTCCGCAACAAGGAAGCTGCAGCAGCTAGCACCGAGGCATAAATCACTGCCAAGGCATGTTAGCCAGTTAAAACCGCTTTATGCTTTAGGGCTAAAGCGGTTTTTTTATGCTTTGCATGTGCCCTGTTTGTGCCCTGTTTGCCCATAAAGGACGTGCTGATTTATTCATATTACAAGAGAGATAAAAAATCGCCATTCCCGCGCAGACGGCAACCCATCACGGCAAGTTGTGCAGTTGTAGATTGCCATCTGCGCGAAAATACCAAGCGATTGATTTTTTATACGAAACTACAATAAATCTGCGCCAACTTAGCGTTTTTTAAAAACACTTACCAGAAAGCCAGCGCCATCAACCCCCAAAGCCTACCCCTCTGGCACGAAGCCACCGCCTTGCTGCAACAGCAACCCGCTGTGCCAGCACAACGGCTTACGCCAGAAGCACTGCGGCAACGCTTTGCCCAGCCCCCTGCATGGCAGCCCGAGCCACGCCAAGAGCCATTGCCCACTGCGCAGCCCATGCGCAAAGCGGCTGTGCTCATTGGCCTGCAAGCCGCGCACAGCCCAGCGCCTTTGCAGCTTTTACTAACCCAACGCCAGCCACACCTGGACGTACACCCTGGGCAAATCGCCTTTCCTGGTGGAAAAATCGATGCGAACGACTCCAGCGCCGCTGCCGCTGCACTGCGCGAAGCCCATGAAGAAGTTGGTCTTGCGCCAGCATCTGCCACCGTGCTGGGCACCTTGCCAGCTTATACAACTGGCACAGGCTTTTGCGTAACGCCAGTAGTGGCACTCATTGCAGGCAACGCGCCACTGGCAGCCAACCCGCACGAGGTTAGCGAAATCTTTTATGTGCCACTGCCATTTTTGATGAACCCCGCCAACCACTGCAAGCACCTCTGGCAACCTCGCCCCAAAGAGCAGCGCGAATGCTTTTCCATGCCCTACCGCCCAGCAGGCGCAGACAAAAGCTACTTTATCTGGGGCATTACGGCAGGCATTTTGCGTGATTTTTACCAATTTCTATCTGCCTGATATGCCAAGTTACGCTAACTTCATGCGAAGATAGACCAAATAACTATTTTTACCTGGCTTTTTTGTTTATGGCTCTGTTCGCACTGATTTGCGCCCTGCTATTGGCACAGTTCTACCCCTTACCCGCCGCCAATCCTGCCTGGCAAGCGCAGCAGCGCCTCACCGACTGGGCGCTCGACTATCTTGATGCAGGCAAGCCCGCCCACGGCTGGGCAAGCTGGGCACTGGCAGCCCTGCCCCTGACCCTGCTCACCATTGCCCTGCATTTTTTATTGCGCTTTATCGGCTGGCTACCTGCCCTTTTACTGCATGTGCTGGTGCTATACCTCTCGCTGGGGCTACAACAATTCAGCCGCAACATGCTTGCCATCAACAACGCACTTGATGCAGGCGACCTGACCCGCGCCAACACCTTGCTGGCACAGTGGCAAAACACCAGCAACACCCGCTTGCCGCGCCAAGAAATCATCCGCCAGGCGCTCAAACACGGCACACTCAATGCGCACCGCCATGTATTTGGCGTACTCATTGCCTTTGCCCTCTTTGCCATACTAGGGCTTGGCCCAGCAGGTGCGGTGCTGTACCGTTGCAGTGAATACGTAGCCCGATGCTGGCAGCAGCACTGCAGCGCAGCAGACCCAAGCACAGGCCACGCCCCACGCGCAGCCACAAAAGCATGGAGCTGCATTGACTGGCTACCTGCCCGCATCAGTGCCTTTAGCTTTGCCGTTGTAGGCAACTTTGAGCAAGCCATTGAAAACTGGCGGCAAACTGACGAAGCAACCCCCAGCCCCGAGCAGCAAAGCCATACAGACGCTTTGGTGCTAGCCGTAGCCGCTGGCGCTATGGACCAATACGGGCACTTTGGCAATCAGGCGGCAGACACAAACAACGCCCAAGCCAGCCATGCAGGCATAGACGACGACCCCACCCTGTTCGACCCGCCCCCCACCCTCTCGCCACACGCCCAACACCTGCCCGCACTCATGCGGCTGGTATGGCGCGCCGTGCTGCTCTGGGGCGGGCTCATTGCACTGGTCACCATCACCAACTGGGTCAGCTAAATGGCAGAAAATTGCACTAATAACTGCACTAATAATTGCACCATTGCCCAAGCCCTGCAACAAGCCGCCAGCCTTGGCCTGCCACGGCTTGATGCCCAGTTGCTCCTGCTGCACGCCCTGGAGCAAAGCAGCCAAAACCGCGCATGGCTGCTCGCACACGACACCGAAACCCTCACCCCACCCCAGCAGCAGCACTGGCAACAACTGCTGCAACGGCGGCTGGCGGGCGAGCCCGTAGCCTACCTGCTTGGCCAGCGCGAGTTTTTTGGCCTGCCGCTGGCAGTAAACCCGCACGTGCTCGACCCGCGCCCCGATACCGAAACCCTGGTGCAATGGGCTTTGGATTTGCTCCCCACCCTGCCCGCAAACCCTGTGCTTGCCGACATGGGCACAGGCAGCGGCGCCATTGCCTGTGCGCTGGCGCACCACAGCCTGCACCATAGCCAGCACAACGGCATACACGCATCCGTTTACGCCACCGATGCCAGCCCCAGCGCACTCGCCGTAGCACAGCACAACGCGCAGCAACTCAAACTACCCATCACCTTTGCCCAAGGCAACTGGTTTGCTGCTTTTGCCGCCTTGCCCACCGCGCCAAGCAGCGCACCCCATGCTACGCCACGCTTTCACCTCATCGCCAGCAACCCGCCCTATATCGCCAGCAACGACCCACACCTGCCTGCCCTGCGCCATGAGCCGCTATCGGCACTGGTCAGCGG
>JAGONG010000006.1:0-8176 GCA_017993135.1 Allobrachymonas sp. | reverse complement strand
CGCAATCAGGCAGAGTCTGCCGCCTGCCCCATTTCCACCATGCTGGACTGCCTCAATGTCGTTGAATGGGCAGATAAAATGCTCACTTTTTAATCATGCAACCAAAAAGGAAAAGCAAGTTTTCCCTTTTTTCTCCCTCTACTCTTATCATTCCTGCCTGCTCGGAAATGACCAATAACTACACCACTCAAGCCGCAAAGAAAAGCCCTCTCTATGCCAAACCACGAGCAGCCTCCAGCAATACCCCCTACATCTAACAAACTTGCCGCGCCCGCCATCAACCCCGCACGGCTTGAACATGGCTTGTGGCTGCTGGCGGCTTTATTGCTGGGCTGCGGGCTGGTTTTTTGGGTGGCTGCCAACTGGCAAGAGCAAACGCGCCAAATGCGCTTGGCGCTGCTGTGCCTGGCGCTGACTTTGCCCGTTGCCTACGCCATAGCCGTGCCGCGCCTGCGCTTGGCGGGGCTGCTGCTGGGCAATCTGGCGCTCGGCGGGCTGCTGGCTTTTGTCGGGCAAACCTACCAAACAGGGGCAGATGCCTGGCAATTGTTTGCAGTGTGGGCGGCATTGTCGCTTTTGTGGGCAGTGGTGGCGCGGCGCGATGTGGTGTGGGCGTTGTGGCTGCTGGTGGCGGCATTGGGCATAGCAATGTGGTCGGGGCAGTCGCTGCTCCATCCTTTGCTGCGCCTTGTTGCCATGCGCCACACACAGCACTATGTGGCTTCGCTGCTGTGGCTGCTGGTGCTGCTGTGGCCTTTTGCCTTGCAACGCTGGGGGCGGTTGCAGCCCCACGGCAGCGCCAAAGTCAGTATGCGGCTGGCTTTTTTTCTGGCGCAAAACGCATGGTGCGCCTATGCGCTGGTGGGCTTGTTTGGCAGCTATAGCAACAGCTTCTATGGCGTATATCTCTTCAACTCCGCCTTGCTGCTGGCCAGCAGCCTGTGGCTGTGGTGGCACTACACGCTCCCACGCACCAGCACATACTCCAGCCCATACCCGCGCGATATAGCCCAGCTTGCGCTAGCCGCGTTTAACCTGTGTCTGGTGTTTTTGGGGTGGATGATAAAAATGATGTATCTGTCCACATACCGCATAGGCGACTTCTCAATCACCACGTTTTTATTCGTGCTGGTTGCCGCTGCCAGCTTGGGCGGCTGCACCACATGGCTGCACCGCTTGCAGCAAAAAAGCTTTACCAAGCCACCTGCCCCACAACACACACCCGAGCCACCAGCAACGCCACCGCCTATCCCGCCATCTGCCCGCCGCATTCCCACACCTACACCTGCGCGCAACAGCTTGGTTGCGCCACACAGCGCAGACACTATGCACTGGGCGCTGGTAGCGCTGAGTTTTCTGGGCGCACAACTGGTCGCATTGCCATTTCTGCTGCTCCTGCTGGTGTTTAGCTTGGCGCTTATCGGCTTAAACCCGCTTGACCCGCCTGCTTCGCTGATTATTGCTGGGCTGCTGCTGGGCACTGCGGTGATATGGCTGCGTGCCAAGCCTGGCATGTTTATCGCGCAACTGTGCCTGAGTGCCATTTTCAGCAGCCTGTGGCTCTTTTCGACGGGAACGCAATGGTTAGGCTTAAACAACACCCTGCTGCTAGGCGCGGCGCTGGCGCTAGCCGTTGCCCTACTGGTAGATGACGACTGGATACAGCCCCTGATGGGGCTGGCGGCAACAGGTATGGTGCTGGCGCTGCAATGGCCGCTGTGGCATGTTCACATACCAGGGGATGACGATGTTCTGCGCTACTTCCATTTCGCGCACCGCATGGCTGCAGGCAACGCTGCATGTTTGAGCCTGCTTTGGGCATGGTGGCAACTCAAAGGGCAGCACACGATCCAGCGCCGCCTGCCCCAGTCTGCCTTGCCAGGGCGTTTGGCTGGCATATTTAGCGGCGTGGCAGTTGGCTTGCTGCTGATGCCCGCAGTTAAGCTAGCCATGCAGCATGGTGCGCTCGGCTCGGCTGATGCGCCTTGGGCGGGTACGGCAGCACTGTTTAACTTTGCTCTGCCAACGCTGCTGCAATGGGCAGCTATTGCGCTGGCTGCGCTGCTGATGCGCAAAAGACTGCCACTCTTGCAGACGCACTCTGGGCGCTATGCCCATGCCCAGCACGCCACATCACAACCACCCCACAGCATGGCGCAAAGCAAAAATCACCTTGCCGCACTGCTCGCGCTGGTTTACCTGCTGCTGGCCATTGCCGCCCCTTGGCTAAGCAGTGCAGGCGCTATTGCCCTGATTGGCACAATAGCCTGCCTGCGTGGGCAGCGCCGTTTGCTGGGCTTGGCTGGACTGGTGCTGTTGCTGGATTTGTCGGGCTTTTACTACGCGCTGCAATGGCCGCTAACCAACAAAGCGCTGCTGCTGGCAGGCATGGGCGGCGGCATAGCCATAGCGCTTACCGCACTGCGCCATTGGCACAATCGCCAGCCAGCCGCCAGCCATAAAACAAGCGCCCATGCAGCCTGCAACGGCAAACAAAGTTCAGCACCCGCGATAGCGGCCAACACCGCGCCCAATACATCAGCAGCAGCGCCAGCCACTACGCCAGCCATACACCGCTGGAGCTCTGCCCTGCTGCTGGCTGGCTTGCTTATGGCGCTCGGCAGCGTGCTATGGGATGTGCGCGGCAAAGAGCAAGTCATGGCACAAGGGCAAAAAATCTACATTCCCCTTATGCCTGCTGACCCGCGCTCACTCATGCAGGGCGACTACATGGCTCTGCGCTTTGCCATACCGCCCCAGCTCCAGCAGCAACTTGGTGAAAGTGCCACGGGCTGGTCGCTGCAAAGCACACGCCTTGCCATAGCCAGCATCAATGCCCAAGGCATAGCCCAACTGCAGCGCTTGGCGCAAACTGGGCAAGCAGCCCAGCAAACGCCAAGCCAAAACGAAATAACCGTGCCACTCAAGCTGCTCAAAGGGCAATGGACAGTCGTTACCGATGCTTTTTTCTTCCCCGAAGGGCAAGGCACGCCCTTTCAAAATGCCCGCTTTGGCGAATTTCGCGCCCTGCCCGATGGCCGCATGTTGCTCGTTGGCATGGCAGATGAAAAACTCCAGCCCATTGCGCCTGCGCCACCGCCCAAAAGCCGCAGCACACCCAGCCCCGCTGATAGCGCAAGCGCAGCACAAGCCCCCGTCAGTGCTGGAAGTGCGGTAAGTGCGGGAGGTACTGCCAGCGCATCAAGCCAAGCAGGGAAAACAGGGCAAGCTGAATAATCAGCACCATAAACCGCAAAAATCGGCAGTGCTTTAAACCACAAAAAAACGCCAAGCCTTGCCGCTTTGCGATAATCCACCACCTGTTAATCACAACCAGTTAACCACAACACGCATACACCATGAACGAAACACAGCAACGCATTGACGCACTCGTAAAAGCCCACCCCATCGTCCTGTTTATGAAAGGCAGCACGAGCTTTCCCATATGCGGCTTTTCTGGCCGTGCCGTGCAAATACTCAAAGCCTGCGGCGTAGAAAGCAAAGACATCTACTCGGTAAACGTGCTTGAAGACGAAGCCATACGCCAAGGCATCAAGGAATACAGCAACTGGCCCACCATTCCCCAGCTCTACATCAACGGCGAATTTATTGGCGGCTCAGACATCATGGCCGATATGCACGCCAGCGGCGAACTGCAACAACTGCTCAACCCCGCGCAGTAAAAATCACGCAACCAAAAAACAAAACAAAACAAAAGCAGCGCCAGAAAATGCGCTGCTTTTTTTGTTTACCCCAAGGCAATTCATTGATGCGATTAGGGGCTAACTTGCTTCTGGAATAAACAGGCGTTTCGTTAAACCACCCGCACGCGCACTTCTGGCAGCCCGCTGATGCTGCCTACCAGCTCGTCGCCCTGCACTACTGCGCCTACGCCAGCGGGGGTGCCTGTAAATATGAGGTCGCCTGCTTGTAGCTCCCAGCCACGGCTGGCGGCGGCGATGGTGGCGGCTATGTTCCAAATCATGCAGTTGATGTGGCTGCTTTGCCGTGTTTGCCCATTGACTTGCAGGCTGATGCTGGCTTGGCTGATGTTGCCCGCTGCGGCTACGGGTACGATGGGGGCGATGGGGGCTGATGCGTCAAAGCCTTTGCTGATGCACCAGGGGTGGCCTTTTTGGCGCAGGGTTTGTTGCAGGTCGCGCCGTGTCATGTCTAGCCCTGTGGCGTAGCCAAATACGTGCTGCATGGCGTCTTGCTCGGCGATGTTTTTGCCGCTTTTGCCTATGGCTACCACCAGTTCTACTTCATGTTGGTAGTCTTGGCTGAGTGTGGGGTATGGCAAGGGGGTGTAGTCTGCGCTGGCGGCTACCAATACTGCGTCGGCTGGTTTCATGAAGAAAAAGGGTGGCTCTGCTTCTGAGAAGCCCATTTCTTTGGCGTGCTCGGCGTAGTTGCGGCCTACGCAGTATATGCGGCGCACGGGGTACATGGCTGCGCTGCCTTGTACGGGTATGAGGGGGGTGGCAGGTGCGGGGAATACGGTTTGTGTCATGGTTTTTTCCTCAGGTTTGGCAAGGTAAGTGGTTTTTTAAGTCATGCGGTAAATCATGGCTTGTGCCTGCTGTGCCTTGTTTCAGTTTTAGATAAAAATGCGCTTGATTTCCGTTGTTTCCGTGCAGGCAGTAATTCATAACAGCGCCAATTGCGTGCTTGGATTCCCGCCTTCGCGGGAATGACGGTGTGTGCCTCAAACGGTGCGCCGTTGATGCTGGGTTATGGATTGCCGCCTTCACGGAAATGGCGGCATGAGGGCTGGCGCTGCACGATACGGATGGTGCTTGCATTTTATGGAGTTACACCATCCGCGCAAGTAATGCGCCTGCATATTGTGCTGGCAGGGGCAGCCATACTTGCAGCGGGCTGCCGTTGGCGATTTGGATGTCTTGCCCTTCGGCGTTGCGCATGGCTTGCAGGGTGATGATGTGGTTGCCGCTGGGGTGGATGATTTCTAGCCTGTCGCCCACGGCAAAGCGGTTTTTTACTTCGACTTGAAGCCAGCCTTCTTGCGGCTGATTGGGGTTGGGCTGGGTGCTGGTGGCTGGTTCTTTGCTGACTTCGCCTACAAACTGGCTGCGCTGGGTTTGCGAGCTGCCTGTTTCGTAGTTTTGGTATTCTTGCGCGGGGCGGCGCTCTAAAAAGCCTGTGGTGTAGCCTCGGTTGCTTAGGCCTTCCAGCTCGGTGAGTAGTTGCGGGTTGAAGGGGCGGCCTGCTACGGCATCGTCAATGGCGCGGCGGTAGATTTGCGCTGCACGGCTGACGTAGTACAGGCTTTTGGTGCGCCCTTCGATTTTGAGTGAATCAACGCCGATTTTGGTGAGGCGCTCTACATACTCTACCGCGCGCAAGTCTTTGCTGTTCATGATGTAGGTGCCGTGCTCGTCTTCCATGATGGGCATGAGTTCACCGGGGCGGCCTGCTTCTTCTATCAGGTAAACCTTGTTGGCTGCGGGGTGGCGCTGGCCGTTGCCTGTGGCTGATTGGGCGCGGCTGCTGGCGGCAAAGGTTTGTTCGGCTTGTTCGCGTTCGGCATCGAGCGTAAAGCCTTGCTCCATGCGTGTGCCTAGCGCGTCGCCCGTGTTGGGGTCAAGTTCGGCATCGTAGGTGTTGTAGTTCCAGCGGCAGGCGTTGGTGCAGGTGCCTTGGTTTGAGTCGCGCCGATTGAAGTAGCCACTGAGCAGGCAGCGCCCGCTGTAGGCTATGCATAGTGCGCCGTGTACGAATACTTCCAGCTCTATATCGGGGCATTCCTGGCGGATTTTTTCTACTTCGTCCAGGCTTAATTCGCGCGACAAGATGATGCGCTCAACGCCCATTTTTTGCCAGAACTTCACTGCCGCATAGTTCACTGTGTTGGCTTGCACCGATAGGTGTATGGGCATGTCGGGCCATTGCTCGCGCACCATCATGATTAAGCCAGGGTCGGCCATTATCAGCGCGTCTGGCCGCATGGCTATGACTGGCTCAATGTCGCGCATGTAGGTGCGTACCTTGTCGTTGTGCGGCAAGATGTTGCTGGTGACAAACAGTTTTTTGCCCCGCGCATGTGCCTCTGCAATGCCTTGCTCCAGTTGCTCAAGCCTGAATTCGTTGTTACGCGCGCGCAGGCTGTAGCGCGGCTGCCCTGCGTAGACTGCATCTGCGCCATAGTCGTAAGCGGCACGCATTTTCTCAAGCGAACCAGCGGGTAAAAGGAGTTCAGGAGCTTTCATGGCAACAATCGTTCAGTGGCAGAGTAGTTCAGGGGAAAAAACGCCCAAGGCGTGCCAAGGCGTAAATAGCAAGGGTGTATTGTCGTGGTTTTTTGCAAGCTGCGCAGCCGTGCCAGCATATCTACATGCCACCTCTAAACCACATCCCGCCACGCTCACAATGCATCAAGCGGGCTTGCCACCCCGCGCCCGCCTTTGTTGAGCACATGGGTATAAATCATTGTGGTGCTCACATCGCTATGCCCTAGCAGCTCTTGCACTGTGCGAATGTCATAGCCCGATTCGAGCAAATGCGTGGCAAAACTGTGCCGCAACACATGCGGGCTTACTGGCTTGCTCAAGCCCGCCTGCACCGCTGCCGCCTTGATGCGGCGCTGCATCAGCTTCTCATCCAAATGGTGCCTGCGGATTTCGCCCGTGCGCGGGTCAGCAGACAGCCGCGCCGCCACAAATACATACTGCCAACCCCACTCGCGCGGCGCATTGGGGTACTTTACCGCCAGCGCATCGGGCAAATACACATCGGCACGCCCGGCCTGCACGTCTGCATCAAACAAAACACGCCGCGCCTGCAAATGCCTGTGCAAATCATCTACCAGTGTTTGCGGCAACATCGTTACGCGGTCTTTACCGCCCTTGCCATCGCGCACCACAATTTCATTGCGCACAAAATCAATATCTTTCACCCGCAAGCGCAGCCCCTCAAGCAAACGCATGCCCGTGCCATACAACAACCGCGCCACCAGCGCAGGCACGGCATCATCCAGACAAGCCAACAACTGCTGCACCTCAAGCCGATTGAGCACCACAGGCAAGCGCTGCGACTTTTTGGCGCGGGTAATGCTATCCATCCACGGCAACTTCATGCCCAACACCTGCTGGTACAAAAACAACACCGCCGCCAAAGCCTGATTTTGCGTATTGGCCGAAACATGGCGCTCCACCGCCAAATGCGACAAAAACGCCTCCACCTCAGCCGCCCCCATATCCTTCGGGTGGCGCTTGCCATGAAACAAAATAAACCGCCGCGCCCAATCGGTATAAGCATCTTCGGTGCGAATGCTGTAATGCAAAGTGCGGCAACGAATCCGCACCTGATCCAACAACTTGGGGCTATTGCCAGAGCCCGCAGACTGCGGTAAAATCTGCACGCCTGCGACATACGGTGGTTTAGAATTCTGCATGTCGCACTTTATAAGCCTTGTGCCGTGTAAGGGCAAGATTATTCGACAAAACTGTCAGGTTATTGGACAGGTTTGTCGTCCATTTAACGTTAGGCATCTCGCTTGCTTACAAATGGAGGCTTTATGAAAAAATTTCCTGTTGTTTTGCTGTCAACTTTTTTCTTTTCTGGTCACGCATTTGCAAAATGCGGTAACGATGAGAAAACTGTCTTTTCCTGCCTTACTGGCAAAAGCAAATTAATTGAAGTTTGCGACGCAGGAAAAACAATTAGCTATTCATTCGGTTTTCCAAACACCAAACCAGAAATTGTTGTTACTGTGCCCCGGAACAAGGCCAGCACTTTCCAATGGGAGGGAGTTGGTCGCTATATGTCATATGCTGTCAACATCCCTAATGGTAATACCATCTACAACGTGTTCTGGGGAGTAGATAGGCTATCTGATGAGCACCCCATTGAGGCTGGGGTAAATGTACAAATAAATAAAAAATTGGCAGCTACTGTCAAGTGCGTTGGCGAGAAAAGCATAGTCCAAAATATTGAAGGAATCGAACTGAAGCGAGAAGATTAATGTAATGCCCAACCCATCATTCCAGCGGACCGTCAAAAAGCTGCGCTTTTTGCCGTCCGCTGAATTCAAACGTTAGAGTTATTCGGGTTTTTTATTGTTTTTGGCTTGTCCGTTACGGTAAAAGCCACAAGCAATGTTTATGCGCCCTGCAAGGCTGTTTTAGGCTGTAGGGCGCATTAATACTGGTTGTGC
>JAGONG010000045.1:4485-17195 GCA_017993135.1 Allobrachymonas sp. | reverse complement strand
CCAATCAGCCACCCACGCGGGCACATCTGCCCGCCCTGCATGGCTTATAGAATAGCGACGGAAAAATCTGCTACCGCCCCTGCCGCTGGCCATGCGTTTGCAAGGCTTTGCCAGCGGCAGCAAGCCCCGTACCACAAGGAGCCCACACCATGCCAATACCTGCTTTCCATGGCCTTTTTTCATGCCGTGCGCTGGCACGCTGCAGTGCAGCGGCTCTGGCCTGCGCCCTTTCTATGCCACTTGCGGCCCAGCCTGCGCAGCCCTCGCCGCCCGCAAATACGGCCAAGCCTGACACCCAGACCATGGAGTCGTACCGCAAGGCCGCCACCAATGGCGACGCTGCTGGCATGTACAACCTGGGCGTGATGTACGCAAAAGGCCATGGCGTAGACCAAAGCGACACCCAGGCCGTGCAGTGGTTCCGCAAGGCCGCTGACAAAGACTACGCTTCTGCCATGTTCAGCTTAGGCGTGATGTACGCCGACGGCCGAGGCGTAACCCAGAGCGACACACAGGCCGTAGAGTGGTACCGCAAGGCCGCTGCCAAGGACTACGCTGCTGCCATGTACAACCTGGGTGTGATGTACGCAAACGGCCAAGGCGTAGCCCAGAGCGACGCCCAGGCCATAGAGTGGTACGGCAAGGCCGCCCGCGCTGGCCATGAAAAAGCCAAAAACCTTCTTCGCAAGATGGGGCTGAGCTGGTAATCTGCCCCGTGCAAACCCGCAGGGCGGGCTCTTGCGCCCTCCCTGCATGGCTGAACACACGCTTAGGCTACTTGCCCCAACTGTCTTTCAGCCCCGTAACACGGTTAAATACGGGGTGGCTTGCGCTGTGGTCTTTTTTGTCGGTGACGAAGTAGCCCAGGCGCTCAAACTGGTAGTGGGTTTCGGGCTCAGCTTGTGCCAGAGAGGGCTCCAACCATGCGGTGACGGTTTGCAGGCTGTTGGGGTTGAGCACGGTTAAGAAGTCGCGCCCGCCAGCGTCGGGCTGCGCCTCGGTAAACAGGCGGTCATACAGGCGCACTTGGGCTTGTATGCCGTCGGCGCAGCCTACCCAACCGATTACGCCTTTGACTTTGACGCTGTCTGAACCTGGCGTGCCGCTTTTGGTGTCTGGGATGAGTTCGGCCAGCACTTCTACGACCTTGCCGTCGGCATCTTTGATGCAGCCTGTGCATTGCACGATGTGGCCGTATTTCAGGCGCACTTTGTTGCCTTCTTTCATTTGGCCGGGCGGATTGCTGCTGGGTGATGCATGTGGTGGGTAGAGGCGGAAGTAGCCTTTGCCGGGTACTTCCATAAAGTCTTCGCGCTCTATCCACAGGTGTTTGCCCATGTTAAAGCTGCGCTGGCCGCGCTCGGGCTGGTGCGGGTGGATGGGCGCGTGGCAGGCATCGAGCGCGTCTGCGCTGCCCATGATGGCTTCCCAGTTGGTGAGGGTGAGTTTGATGGGGTCGAGCACGGCCATGGCGCGGGCGGCTTTGGGGTCGAGGTCGTCGCGCAGTGCGCCTTCGAGTGTGCCGTAGTCAATCCAGCTATCGGCTTTGCTTACGCCTATGCGTTCGGCAAACAGGCGCAGTGCGGCGGGGGTGTAGCCACGGCGGCGCAGGCCAACGAGTGTGGGCATGCGGGGGTCGTCCCAGCCGCTGACGTGGTGGTCATCAACGAGTTGTTTGAGTTTGCGTTTGCTGGTGACGACGTAGGTGAGGTTAAGCCGCGCAAATTCAAACTGGTGCGGGGGCGGGCTGCAGATGAGGCCGCCTGCTTCGAGGTGTTGCAGCAGCCAATCGTAAAACGGGCGCTGGTCTTCAAATTCAAGCGTGCAGATGCTGTGGGTGATGGCTTCGAGCGCGTCTTCAATCGGGTGGGCAAAGGTGTACATGGGGTAGATGCACCATGCGTCGCCCGTGTTGTGGTGGTGTGCGCGGCGAATGCGGTAGATGGCGGGGTCGCGCATGTTGATGTTGGGGTGCGCCATGTCGATTTTGGCGCGGAGCACCATGCTGCCGTCGGGGTGCTGGCCGTCTTTCATTTCGGCAAAGCGTGCCAGGTTTTCGGCTACGGTGCGGCTGCGGTAGGGGCTGTCTACCCCTGCGTTGCCAAAGTCGCCTCGGTTTTGGCGCATTTCTTCTGCCGTTTGCTCATCCACATAAGCCAGCCCCTGCTCAATGAGGTAGACGGCGGCGCGGTGCATAAAGTCAAAGTAGTTGCTGGCGTAGTACAGGTGCGTTTGCGGCTGGCCGGCAAAGTTGCTTTCCCACGCAAAGCCCAGCCAGTGCACAGCTTCTACGATGGCGTCAACGTATTCCTGGCTTTCTTTTTCGGGGTTGGTGTCGTCAAAACGCAGGTGGCACACGCCCGCGTAGTCGTGCGCCAAGCCAAAGTTCAGGCAGATGCTTTTGGCGTGCCCCACGTGCAGGTAGCCGTTGGGCTCGGGTGGAAAGCGGGTGCGGATTTTGGCGGGGTCAATATTGCCTGCGGCATGATGCGCGGCATCGCCCGGGCTGCCGCCCCAGCGGCGCTGGGCGTGTGTGCCTGCTGCCAAGTCGGATTCGATGATTTGGCGCAGAAAGTTGCTGGGTTTTACGCTTTCTTCGCTGGCACTGGGCTGTGCGGTGTTTGTGTTGGGGTTGGTGTTTGGATTCGTATTCATGTGGGGGATTTTAGTTGGCTGTTGCTGTGTATCTCTGCTTTTAGAAAAAAGCCGTTTGCGTTCTTCGCCATTGCTGCATAGACAAAATGCACTTGCAGTTATCGTAGCAAAGCATGTAGACGCTGTATGCGGCACTACCCCGCCCTGCTACGCGCCAGCGGCGGGTTGCGGCCGAAGTAGGTTTGGATGCCGCGTAGCAGCGAGTCTGCCAGTTGCGCCTGAAATGTGGGGTCGCGCAGGCGGCTTTCTTCGGTGGGGTTGCTGATGAAGGCAGTTTCTACCAGCACGCTGGGTATATCGGGCGCTTTGAGTACGGCAAAGCCCGCTTGCTCCACGCGCGGTTTGTGCAGGCGGTTGATTTTGCCGATTTCGGCCAGCAAGGCGCTGCCTAGTTGCAGGCTGTCGCGCACTTGGGCGGTGGTGCTCATGTCGAGCAAGGTGCGCTGCACGGTGGCATCGCGGCTGTTGATGTTGATGCCGCCTATCAGGTCGGCCTCGTTTTCTTTGGTGGCAAGCCAGCGTGCGGCGGTGCTGCTGGCGCCGTGTTGGCTCAAGGCATAGACGCTGGAGCCGTTGGCTTGCGGGGTGACGAAGGCATCGGCATGGATGCTGATAAACAGGTCGGCTTGCACGCGCCGCGCTTTTTGCACGCGGGTTTGCAGGGGCACAAAATAGTCGCCATCGCGCGTGAGGTAGGCACGCATGGGGCTGCCTGCGGCGCTGCTGGCGTTGATGCGGTCGCGCAGGAGGCGGGCAATGCGCAGCACGATGTCTTTTTCGCGCGTGCCGCTGGGGCCGATGGCGCCTGGGTCTTCGCCGCCGTGGCCTGGGTCGAGCGCGATGATGATGAGTTTGTCGCTCTTGGGTGCTCGGGTGCGTATGCCTGTAGCTGCGGGTGTTTCGGGGGCTTCGGGTGCTGCGGCTGATGCGGTGCTGCCCAAGGGGGGGCGGCTGGTGCTGCTTGTGCCTGCCGCGCCTGCGCTGCTGCCTGTGCTTGTGCTGCTGGGGCGGCGCTTGGTGCTGGCGGGTGTTTGGCGGCTGGCGATGAGGTCGCCCAAGGGGTCGGCGCTGCTGGTATCAGGGCTTGTGGCTGGGGTGCGTATGCCTGTTGTGGCGTGTGGGCGGGCGGCGCTTGCTGTTTTGCTGGCGGGGCTGCGTTGTTGCGCGAGCCATTCGCCCAAGGGGTCGCTGCTGGTGCTGCTGGTAGTGCCTGTGCTTGCGGGGGCTTTGATGCCGGGCTTGCCTTCTGTAGCTTGCGCGGCGGCGGCTTGGTTTTCGCGGTTGCGCTGGCGGATGAGTTGCTCCAGCGGGTCGGGGGCGGTGGCGGGGTAGAGGTCAAAGACCAAGCGGTTTTTGTAGGCGGCAACGGGTGCCAAACTGAATGTTTGCGGCGCGATGGGGTGTTTCAAGTCAATCACCAGTCGCACGATTTCGGGGGTGAATTGGCCTACGCGTATGCGTGCCACGTTGGGGTCGTCGGGCTGGAGTTTGTCTACCAGGCTGCGCAGAGCTGGAGTGAGCGTTAGCCCGCTGATGTCTATGCTCAGGCGCAGCGGGTCTTGGTACATCTTTTGCGTATATTGCAGCACGCCTTCCGATTCGATGGTGATGCGGGTGTAGTCTTCGGCGGGCCACATGCGCACGGCTACTACGTTTACAGCGTGTGCGAGCCGTGGCAGACCTACTGCCATTAGCACGGCGCTTAGGCGCAACAGGTCGCGGCGCTGTAGCAGGCTTATTTTCAAGGACATGCGGGCTGCCCTATCTGCATCTGTGCCATCTGCTTGAGCATGGCTGCGCCTTTTGCTGTGTGTGCCTCAAGGCGCACTTGCCGCGTGGCGTCGTCTGCCGCGCACAGGTGCAGTTCCCAGTCGGCAAGCGGCAGCACGCCAGCGGCTTTTTCTGGCCACTCCACCAGTTTTAGCCCAACGCTGGTAAACAGGTCGCGAAAGCCGCTGTCTTCCCATTCGCGCGGGTCGGTAAAACGGTAAAAGTCAAAATGCCAGATGTTGATGCAGCTAGCTTTGGCGTTGGCGCTAGCACTGCCGCTGGCTTCGGCACCAGCAATGGCAGGGCTTGCGGGGCAGGCGCTGGCAGCAGTTGGCACGCTTACGGTGTAAGGCTCTACCACGGCAAAGGTGGGGCTTTTGATGCGCCCTTGCACCCCCAGCGCACGCAACAAGTGCCGCACCAGCGTGGTTTTGCCCGCGCCCAAGTCACCATGCAGCAGCACCAGCATATCGGCGCTGTGCGGCTGCTCGCGCCACAATGCACCCAAGCGTTGGGCAAACGCTTCGGTCGCTGCCTCATTACCCCAAGTGAAGGTTTCTACAATCATGCCTAAATCCTATGCCCAAAATGCCTCAAAGCTCGCCCCTACACACTTCGTCAAACCATACCATTGCCGCTGCGCCCAGAGCAGAGCGCAGCGGCGAAGCTGTATTGTCCACCATTCGGCAAATGGCGGCCGAACTGGGCTTTGCACACATTGGCGTAGCCAGCATCGACCTGCAAAGCGCCGAGTCGGGCTTGCTGGCATGGCTGGCTGCGGGCTTTCATGGCGATATGCACTACATGGCTGCGCACGGCTTAAAACGCGCGCGCCCCGCCGAGCTGGTGCCTGGCACAGTCAGCGTCATCACCGCCCGCATGGATTATCTGCCCGCCACCACCCCGCCCGACTGGCGCACCCACGAACGCGCACGCCAGCTTGCCGCAGGCGAAGCCGTCATCTCGCTTTACGCCCGTGGGCGCGACTACCACAAGGTCATGCGCCAGCGCCTGCAACAACTCGCCCAAGCCATTGCCGCCCACGTTGGCACGCTCGGGCACCGTGTGTTTACCGACTCGGCTCCCGTGCTTGAAGTAGAGCTTGCCAGCCGCAGTGGCCTGGGCTGGCGCGGCAAGCACACTTTGCTCGTCAATAAACAAGCAGGCAGCACCTTCTTTCTGGGCGAAATCTATATCGACATGGCTCTGCCCGCTACGCCTGCCACCAGCGCCCATTGCGGCAACTGCCAAGCCTGCATCAGCGCCTGCCCCACGGGCGCCATCGTTGCCCCGTGGCGGCTTGATGCGCGGCGCTGCATCTCCTACCTCACCATCGAGCACGCGGGCAGCATACCGCCCGAACTGCGCCCCTTGATTGGCAACCGCATCTACGGCTGCGACGATTGCCAACTCGCCTGCCCCTGGAACAAATTTGCCCAACGCAGCCCCCTACCCGACTTTGCCCCGCGCCACGGCCTGCAAAGCGCCCAGCTACTGCAACTGTGGCAATGGGACGAAGCCACCTTTTTACAACGCACCGAAGGCAGCCCCATCCGCCGCATTGGCTACACCCGCTGGCTACGCAACTTGGCTGTGGCACTGGGCAACGCCCTGCGCCAAAGCAGCGCCCCACACGCCTGCACCACAACCAGCACCATAGCCGCCAGCGCACCCAACAATGCAGCAGGCAACACACCCACCCCAACCAACCTCGCCGCCCACATCACCGCAGCCCTGCAAAGCCGCGCCCAACACCCCGAAGCACTCGTGCGCGAGCATGTGCAATGGGCTTTGGCGCAGCGCCAAAGCCCCCCTTCAGCCCCTTCAACTCTCTATAACACACCCACCTAAACCAAGCCAGCGCCTCCCAAGCGCACCGCAAACCATGCCCCTCCTGCAAACCCCACCCATGCGCTCCCTGCCCCCAACCCTGCACCAAGCCGCACTTGCGCTTTGCCTCGGCACAGCCACGCTACTACTCACCGCCTGCGCAACGCCGCACAGCACCAACAACTCCCCTCACAGCACCCACCACAGCCCGCGCCAGCTTGCAGGTGCCGACCGCGACCCCCACGGCTGCATCCCCTCGGCTGGCTACCTCTGGTGCCAAAAAACCGCAAACTGCCAGCGCCCGTGGGAGCTTGCCGCCCAGCACGGCTTTGCCAACACCGCCGAAAACTGGCAACAATTTTGCAAAAACCCGCCAGAAAACCCTTCAAACTAGCAAAATAAAACCAAAACAAAAGCGCCTAAAACTCCCAAAAAAACACCCTGAAAAATAAAAAATACAAAAAAAATGGGCAAAGTGCAAAGCACCTTACCCACTTACCTTCAAGCACCTGCGCTTAAAAAAGCAAAATAACCCAACAAAATCGCAAGCTACTTTGCCAAGCTCGGAAATGAATTAAAAAAGATTAATTTCTATTTCAATCTATACATTCAACATGAACGCAAAATATAAATGAAAAATTAAGTGCGTTTTTAATCTCCTTGGCGCAAAAAAATGCATCAGCCAAAGATTTTTTTATAAAGGCTGGAAAAAAATCCTTTTTTATGCTCCTGCTCGGTAGGATTTTTTCTTTTCATCATCGCTTTCACCGCATCTACATAATCGCGGTCTTCGTTGGCAATGTGGTTAGAGAGCCAGCGCACCAGCATCACATGCACCTCGCCAGCGATGTCTTCGCCCTTGGCAAAGCGCAAAGTAAAATCAGAAACGCGCCGAATAAAAAGCTCATGCACCTTTTTGTGCATTTCTAAAAACTTGTAGCCAGCCTCTTTCATTAATGATTCTTCAAAAGCAAAATGCGACTGCGTGTAATCTACCAGCTCTTCAATCACGCCAGCAACCATTATTCTGTCGCCGCGATTGATTGCCACTTCAAGCTCGTTGAGATAAGTAACTAGCCTGCGGTGCTGGCCATCAATCACTTCAATGCCCGTATCAAAACGCGCTGCATCCCATTCGATTGGCATAACATGCTCCTGTTCTTTTTAGTTAATATTTTTTACGGGGTTATGTAGATATTATCCACATTTATCCTGTTATTGCAAGACCTGATAATGCCAAGTATAGCAACCATTTTTTTACCTGATTTTTACCCAATTTGCTTCTGCCAGAGCCTTGAAGCAAGCAGATTTAGCCCTATATACGGGCATTACCCTGTTTACTTATTTTTCTTTTTTGTTCTATGACTACCGCAGAAAACACCACCGCCCCTACCCCCCATACCGACGCTGCCCCTGAAGCAGCCTCAGCCGCCCCAGACGCAGCGGCACTGCAAGCGCAAATCGACGAGCTAAAAGACCAATTCCTGCGCGCGCAAGCTGAAGTGCAAAATGCCCGCCGCCGTGCCGATGATGAAGTTGCCAAAGCGCGTAAATTCGGCGTAGAGAATTTTGCCGAAAGTCTGTTACCCATTCTTGACAGCTTCGAGGCAGGGCTTGCCATACCCAGCGCCACTGCCGAGCAAATGCGCGAAGGCTCTGAAGCCACCTTGCGCCAGCTTCTCACCGCGCTTGAGCGCAACAAGGTACTGCCCATCAGCCCCGCGCAAGGCGACAAGTTCAACCCCCACCACCACCAAGCCATTAGCGTAGTACCAGCCCCCGAAGGCGTGCCACTCAACGCCAACTGCGTTGTAACCGTGCTGCAAAAGGGCTACCTGATTGCCGAGCGCGTACTGCGCCCCGCATTGGTTACCGTAACAGGCGAAGCCTAAACAGGCTGCTTTGCGCCAAGCGCCGCACAGCCTCGCATTGCGCCTGTTTTCCAGTTGTTTTCTAGTTGTTTTCATTTTCCTTACATCTGGGGCTTGAAAAACAGATAAACCCCCTTACTTGCAAGGTATTCAGATATTTATTGGAGTAAATCAATATGGCAAAAATCATTGGCATTGACTTGGGCACCACCAACTCATGCGTATCCATCATGGAAGGCAACACCACCCGCGTGATTGAAAACAGCGAAGGCACACGCACTACGCCTTCCATCATTGCGTATCAAGAAGATGGCGAAGTGCTTGTTGGTGCTTCTGCCAAGCGCCAAGCGGTAACCAACCCCAAAAACACGCTCTACGCCATCAAGCGCCTGATTGGCCGCAAGTTCAGCGAAAAAGAAGTGCAAAAAGACATCGACCTGATGCCCTACACCATCGCCGCGGCCGACAATGGCGACGCATGGGTTGAAGTGCGCGGCAACAAGCTCGCACCCCAGCAGGTCAGCGCAGAGATTTTGCGCAAAATGAAAAAAACCGCTGAAGACTATCTGGGCGAAACCGTTACCGAAGCTGTCATCACCGTGCCCGCTTACTTTAACGACAGCCAGCGCCAAGCTACCAAAGATGCAGGCCGCATTGCGGGGCTGGATGTTAAACGCATCATCAACGAGCCTACCGCAGCGGCGCTCGCCTTTGGTCTGGACAAGCAAGACAAGGCCGACCGCAAAATCGTGGTATACGACTTGGGCGGCGGCACGTTTGACGTGTCCATCATCGAAATTGCCGATGTTGATGGCGAAAAACAGTTTGAAGTGCTCTCCACCAACGGCGACACCTTCCTGGGCGGCGAAGACTTTGACCAGCGCATCATCGACTACATCATTACCGAGTTCAAAAAAGAACAAGGCGTGGATTTGAGCAAAGATGTGCTGGCACTGCAACGCCTGAAAGAAGCTGCCGAAAAAGCCAAAATCGAGCTTTCCAACAGCGCCCAGACCGACATCAACCTGCCTTACGTTACGGCTGATGCTTCTGGCCCCAAGCACCTCAACATCAAACTCACCCGCGCCAAGCTCGAAAGTCTGGTTGAAGACCTGGTTGAGCGCAGCATTGAGCCTTGCAAAATCGCCATGAAAGACGCTGGCATTAGCGCCAGCGAAATCAGCGACGTGATTCTGGTGGGCGGCCAAACCCGCATGCCTATGGTGCAAGACAAGGTGAAAGCGTTTTTCGGCAAAGAGCCACGCAAAGACGTAAACCCCGACGAAGCCGTAGCCGTTGGTGCTGCCATTCAGGGGCAGGTTTTGAGTGGCGACCGCAAAGACGTGCTGCTGCTTGACGTTACCCCGCTGTCGCTGGGCATTGAAACCATGGGCAATGTGATGACGAAAATGATTCACAAAAACACCACCATCCCAACCAAGTTTGCCCAAACCTTCTCTACCGCTGACGACAACCAGCCTGCCGTTACCATCAAGGTATACCAAGGCGAGCGCGAAGTGACTGCTGGCAACAAGCTGCTGGGCGAGTTCAACCTCGAAGGCATTGCACCCGCACCGCGTGGCACGCCACAAATCGAGGTAACTTTCGATATCGACGCTAACGGCATTTTGCACGTGTCTGCCAAAGACAAAGGCACAGGCAAAGAAAACAAAATCACCATCAAGGCCAACTCTGGGCTGACTGAAGAAGAAATTCAGCAAATGGTGAAAGATGCCGAGTTGAACGAAGCCGAAGACAAGAAAAAGGTTGAACTGGTGCAAGCCCGCAACCAGGCCGATGCCATGGCGCACAGCGTGAAAAAATCGCTCTCCGAGCATGGCGACAAGCTCGACGCAGGCGAGAAAGAAAAGATTGAAGAAGCCATCAAAGCCGTTGAAGAAGCCATCAAAGGCGACGACAAGGCCGACATCGAAGCCAAAAACACCGCTTTGATGGAAGCCAGCCAAAAGCTGGGCGAGAAAATCTACGCCAACCAGTCTGCCGACGGTGCAGCCGCAGGTGGCTGTGGCGCAGATTGCAGCGATGCAGCTTGCGACGGCAAGCACGCTGCTGATGATGACGTGGTAGATGCCGAAGTCAAGGAAGTGAAAAAAGACTAAAGCGCCGAAAGCCTGCTGGCGTAACTTTTTGCCGTAGGGTGGGTGACTTGTCACCCACCAAAGCGGCTCATCCACCCGCCTTTGTAGGTGGATGGCAAGTTACCCATTTGCATCGCCAGTTTGACGATTCCCGCCTCGGCGGGAATTGGCGTTTATTTACACACCCCTATGCCTGTTACCCCTGCCACTCTTGCTGCGCCCGATACCGACCACGCTGCTTCGCACGTTGCATGTCAGCACTTTATCTGCAAGCCCTTTGCCGAGCTGACTGCCTACGAGCTGCAAGCCTTGCACATACTGCGCCAAGAGGTGTTTGTGGTGGAGCAAAACTGCGTTTACCAAGATGCCGACGCGACCGATTATTTAAGCTGGCACTTGTTTGCGCTAGATGGCAACGGGCAGGCATTAGCCACTTGCCGCCTGATACCCGCAGGCCACAAATACGCCGAAGCTGCCATTGGGCGCGTGGCATGTGCGCTTTCTGTGCGCGGCACGGGTTTGGGGCACGCCTTGATGCAAGCCGCTGTGCGTGAGCTGGCGCGGCTTAGCCCTGGGCCCGTGCGTATTTCGGCGCAGCAGCGGCTGCAAGGGTTTTATGAAAGTTTGGGCTTTGTGCCTGCAAGCGTGCCGTATCTGGAAGATGATATTGCCCATATTGAAATGTTGAGGAACTGAGTTATGTCCAAGCGCGATTACTACGAAGTGCTGGGTGTGCCGCGCAGCGCGGGTGACGACGAAATCAAAAAGGCCTACCGCAAGTTGGCCATGAAGTACCACCCCGACCGCAATCAGGGTGAGGCAGCCAAGGCGGCCGAGGAAAAGTTCAAAGAGGTTAAAGAAGCCTACGAAATGCTCTCCACGCCCGAGAAGAAAGCCGCTTACGACCAATACGGCCACGCAGGCGTTGACCCCAATATGGGCGGCGCGGGCGGCTTTGGTGGCGGTGGCTTTGGCGGGTTTGAGAACTTTGGCGATATCTTTGGCGACCTGTTTGGCCAGGCACGCAGTGCGCGTGGCGGTGGCAAGCAAGTGCAGCGCGGCAACGATTTGAGCTACGCCATGGACATTACGCTTGAAGAAGCCGCCTCGGGCAAGTCTGCCCAAATCCGCATCCCCGGCTGGGACGACTGCGCCACCTGCAAGGGCAGCGGTGCCAAAGCGGGCACCAGCGCCAAAACGTGCGACGCCTGCCACGGCCAAGGCGTAGTGCAAATGCGGCAAGGCTTTTTTGCCGTGCAGCAAACCTGCCCACACTGCCACGGCAGCGGCAAAATCATCCCCAACCCCTGCAGCGACTGCCACGGGCAAGGCAAAATCAAGCAGCAAAAAACGCTTGAAGTCAAAATCCCCGAAGGCATTGATGACGGCATGCGCATTCGCAGCACGGGCAACGGCGAGCCCAGCCCCAACGGCGGCCCGCCTGGCGACTTGTATATCGAAATCCGCATACGCAAGCACGACGTATTCCAGCGCGATGGCGACGACCTGCACTGCGTGGTGCCCATCAGCTTTACCAAAGCGGCGCTCGGCGGCGATATTGAAGTGCCTACTTTGCTTGAAGGCAAAGCCACCATTGGCATTACCGAAGGCACGCAAAACGGCAAGCAATTCCGCCTGCGCGGCAAAGGCATCAAGGGCGTGCGCTCGGCGCGGCGCGGCGACTTGTACTGCCATGTGCGCGTAGAAACGCCCGTAAAGCTCACCGAGCACCAGCGCAAACTGCTCAAACAGCTCGATGAGTCGCTCGCCAGCGGCGGCGGCAAGCACAGCCCGAGCGAAAAAAGCTGGGTAGATAAAGCCGTTGATAAAGCCAAAGACCTGTTCTCCTAACCCCCGCCCGCCGCGCTTGCCACACTGGCGCTGCGCCTGCTTCGTCTTGCCTTGGCTTGCCTTGGCTGGCGGCGGCTGGCGGCGGCTGGTTTTAAAGCTGGCTTAGTGCTCGGGCATTGCTCGGACTTTGCTCAGGTGTTACTCAGGTGCTGCTTGGACTTTGCTCAGGCATTGAAATAATGCCAAAAGTGCCACAACCTGTATTTATGCGCCCTGCAAGGCATTTTTGCTCTGCAAGGCGCATAAATACTGCTTGCCCTGATTTAAAGCCCTTTTGTTTGCAGCCATGCCCAATGCCGCTTTTGCGCTAAAGTGCAGCCTCAAGAGCTAGAAACTCTGCGCCTATGCACACGCCTGCTTGCGTCGATTTTCTTGGCATTTTTACCAGCAAACGGCTTTGCCGCCGTTGCCACCAAACCTGAGCCACTATGCCCCAGCAGCCACACCCCGCCGCCCCCGCCCGCGCCCACAAAGGCGCTGCCAAAACAGGCGCTAGCAACGCGGGTGCACCCCGCCGCGCGACCAAGCAAAAGCAAACACAAAAGCAATCACAAACGCAGGCACAAATCCAAGCCCTGGAGCTGCTGCGCCCAGGGCAGTCGGCAGAGCTACTCAAAGAGCTGCACATTCTCAC
>JAGONG010000045.1:0-4385 GCA_017993135.1 Allobrachymonas sp. | reverse complement strand
CACCCCGCCGCGCGACCAAGCAAAAGCAAACACAAAAGCAATCACAAACGCAGGCACAAATCCAAGCCCTGGAGCTGCTGCGCCCAGGGCAGTCGGCAGAGCTACTCAAAGAGCTGCACATTCTCACCCGCGATGGCGCAATCAACCAAGATTCGCGCCGCAAGCTCAAGCAGGTGTACCACCTCTTTGGCTTTATCGAGCCGCTGCTTGCGCAATTGCACGCCAGCGGGCGCAGCAACATCACGCTGGCCGACCACGGCGCAGGCAAATCGTATTTGGGCTTTATCTTGTACGACTTGTTTTTCAAGCAACTCGGCAGCGGCACCGTTTATGGCATAGAAACGCGGCCAGAGCTGGTTGAAAAATCTACCGCACTGGCGCAGCAACTCGGCTTTGCGCGTATGCAGTTTTTAGCCCTATCGGTGCAACAAGCCAGCGCCAGCAGCGCCTTGCCCGATAGCTTTGACGTGGTCACCGCCCTGCACGCTTGCGACACCGCCACCGACGACGCAATCGCCTTTGCCCTGCAAAAAAACGCGCAACATCTGGTGCTTGTGCCCTGCTGCCAAGCCGAAGCCGCTGCCTGCTTGCGGCAGCACAAAGCCGAGCAACTCGCGCGCACCCCTTTGGCTGAACTCTGGCGCCACCCGCTGCACACGCGCGAAATCGGCAGCCAGCTTACCAACGTCATGCGCTGCCTGTACCTTGAGGCACTGGGCTACCGCGTTACCGTTACCGAGCTTGTTGGCTGGGAGCACAGCATGAAAAACGAGCTCATTTTGGCCAGCTACACAGGGCAGAAAAAACGCAGCGCCGCCACCCGCATGCACAGCATTGCCGAATCATTTGGCTTGCAAGACTGGCTACAAACCCGTTTCCCTTGGGTGATGCAAATAAATCAAACGTTTGATTGATTTAGCCCTTGAATCCTATTACCATTGCCCCACCTGCATAACAGGTAGCCGCCGCCCGTGGCACGTTGATACGTTGATGCATTGATGCGTTGCACAGGCAAAAGCGGCTGTTCTACTCTCAAACAACAAGGGGCAAACCATGAACATTTTGCAAACACACCTCGCATCCATCTTTGCACGCAACTGGTGGATACTCTTGCTGCGCGGCTTCATGGCAGCGGGCTTTGGCATATTTGCCTTTTTCCAGCCAGGCATATCCATCGCCGCGCTCGTCTTGCTCTTTGGCGCATACACCCTCAGTGACGGCATACTGGCCGTATGGGTAGCCATCTCGGGGCGCAAGCAGCACGAGCACTGGTGGGTGCTGCTGCTCGAAGGCATCCTTGGCATAGGCGTAGCCATACTCACCTTTGTCGCCCCAGGCATCACCGCCTTTGCGCTGCTCATGTACGTTGCTGTCTGGGCCATAGGCACGGGGCTGCTTCGCATCGTGCTTGCCATTCGCTTGCGCCAGGAAATCAAAGGCGAATGGTGGCTGGTGCTCGGCGGGCTTGTTTCTGTTGTGCTAGGCTTCGTCCTCATGGCGCACCCCGCCGAAGGCGCACTATCGCTGCTATGGTTTATAGCCAGTTGCGCCGTTGTATATGGCTTTACACTGATTTTGCTAGCCTTTAAACTACGCAAACTAGGCAAACTGGTCGCCAGCAAATAAGCACAGCGCACCGCCGCTACCCACCCCCGCGCCGCCCCCAGCAGCGCACACGCTGGGGCAACAAGCCCTGCACCCAAGCAGCGCCCCGCCCCAGCAACCTTTGCAAAGGAACACATCAACCATGATTGCAATCCCCGTCAAAGCAGACCCAAGCAACCCGCTAAACTCGCGCGCATCCAAACTTTTTGGCAAAGCCCCTGCCTTTGTGCTCATCTCGCAAGAAGGCACAAGCAGCATTTTGGCAAACGACTTTGCCAACGGCAAACAACTCGCCCAAGCCCTCATCAACTCGGGCGTAAAAACCCTCATCACCAACCATCTGGGCGAAAAACCCTACCAAATGCTCACGGCTGCCTCGGTACAAATCAAATACGACACCCTCTCAGACACAGCCGCCGCCGCACTGGCAGCACTGCGCCAAGGCCAACTGCAACAGTTTCAAGCCGACATGGCCAAAGACAAAAAACACCAAAACCACGGCAACGCTGGCGGCTGCAACAGCAACAATGACAGCGACTGTGACTGTGGCGGCGAACATGGCAGCGAATGCGGCAGCGGCACTGCCCGCCAGGCGCAATCTGGCTGCAAAACATCCGCATGCAAAAAAGGCAACACCGCATGCCACTAAAAGCACCCAAAACCTCTGCCCACCCAGCCCGCCTGCGCCCCAAGCACCCTGCTTTGCGCCACAAGGCAGCAGCGCTGGGCATCTGCTTGAGCCTTTTGCTGGCTGGCTGCGCCAATGGTATTTATGCTGGCGCAAATTTGTCGAACCAAGGGCACAGCGTAGGCGGCGGCGTAAAGCTCTATGGCGTGTTTGACTTGGGCGTAAGCCACACAAAAACCACGGTACAAAAATAATCTGTGCTAATTTTTTAAAATTTTTGTTCTTTGGCAAAAAAACAGTGCTACAATTCTGTGCTTCGCTAGTTAGTGCCAAACACACCAGCTAGCAAGTGGGACGTTAGCTCAGCCGGTAGAGCAGCGGACTTTTAATCCGTTGGTCACAAGTTCGAATCTTGTACGTCCTACCAAAAAACACTTAAAGCCAATCAATGCCTTAGCGCGTTGATTGGCTTTTTCTTTGGCTGGCGCTTTTTCTACCGTAGCCAAATTGCTGCCAGATGGCTGCCAGATGGTTGCCAGATTTTCTTTTGAAAATGGGTGGCAAAAATGCTTGTTGGATAATGCCCCCTATTGCGCCCGTGCAAGCCCTGCAAACCATTCAACAAAACATCAAAGCCCATTTCCTCATGCTCTGGATTGCCCCAACTGAAAAAGACACCGCCAACGCCTCGCTGGAAAAACGCCTGTGGGACGCTGCCGACCAGTTTCGCGCCAACTCTGGCCTCAAGGCGCAAGAGTATTCTGGCCCCATACTGGGGCTCATCTTTCTGCGCTTTGCCCATGTGCGCTTTGCCTTGCAGTACGACCAACTCGCCCAGGCAGCCAGCTCATCGCGGCGCGGCAGCCGTGTGGACGAGCCCGCCGCCTACCATGCCACAGGCACGCTCTACCTTGCCCCCGAGGCGCGGTTTGATCACCTGCTCAACCTGCCCGAAGTGGCAGACATAGGCGCGCGCGTCAATGCCGCCATGCGCGATATTGAGCGCCACAACCCGCAGCTTGCAGGCGTGCTGCCCAAAACCTACAACCTCTTTACCAGCACCCTGCTCAAAGAGCTGCTCAAAAAAATCTCCGAAATCCCCGCCACGCTCGACTTTGACGCCTTTGGCCGCATTTACGAATACTTTCTGGGCGCATTTGCCATGAGCGAAGGGCAAGGCGGCGGCGAGTTTTACACCCCCGCATCCATCGTCAAGCTGCTCACCGAAATCATCGAACCCTTCCACGGCTACGTGCTCGACCCCGCCTGCGGCTCGGGCGGCATGTTTGTGCAGTCTGCACGCTTTGTCGCCGAGCACCAGCGCAACCCCGCTGATGAACTCTCCATCTGTGGCGTAGAAAAAACCGACGAAACCGGCCGCCTGTGCCGCCTCAACCTCGCCGTGCATGGGCTCGAAGGCGAAATCAAACACGGCGGCCACATCAACAGCTATTACGACGACCCGCACAACGCCACCGGGCGGTTTGACTTTGTTCTGGCCAACCCGCCTTTTAACGTCAATGCCGTAGATAAAGAGCGCCTCAAAGACATGGTGGGCGCAGGCCGCCGCTTCCCCTTTGGCCTGCCGCGCACCGACAATGCCAACTACCTGTGGATACAGCTTTTTTACTCCGCCCTCAATGCCCGTGGGCGGGCAGGCTTTGTCATGGCCAACTCGGCATCGGATGCCCGCGCCAGCGAGCAGGAACTGCGCCAGCAACTCATCGCAACACGCGCCGTAGATGTGATGATTGCCGTTGGCCCCAATATGTTTTACACCGTCACCCTGCCGTGCACGCTGTGGTTTTTTGACAAAGGCAAGGCAAAAACAAACCGCGCCGACACCGTGCTGTTTATCGACGCACGCCACATCTACCGCCAGATAGACCGCGCCCACCGCGACTGGAGCCCCGCACAAATCGGCTTTATCGCCAACATCGTGCGCCTTTACCGTGGCGAAGCGCCCGACTTTACCCAGGGCGGCGAAGAAGCCCAAGCCAAAATCAACGAAATCTTCGCCCCCAATGGCGCCGCCACCCCCGCCTATGCCGACACGCTCGGCCTGTGCAAAGCCGCCACGCTGGCTGAAATAGAAGCGCAAGGCTGGTCGCTCAACCCCGGGCGCTATGTTGGCGTAGCAGCGGGCGAAGAA